>CAYTSZ010000088.1:0-8455 GCA_964440635.1 uncultured bacterium | reverse complement strand
CAGCATTAGCACATCCGTGTGCGTCAGGGGCCGGAATGACGGTCAAAATCAAAACCTCAAGTCAAACCCTGTTTTACCACAGAGAGGTCACAGAGGTAAAATCAAACCCCAACTGCTGGTTTTTTAAATTTACTCCTTCACCTCTTCACTTCTTAACTTCTTCACTCTCCCTGCCGTTACCTCATCACGCAATCACCTGATTACTTAATCACGTCTAAGCAGCCGTTTCGCCGCCTCGATTTTTCCCCTGTCTCCCCCTCTCCCTGTCCCTCCTTCTGTTTTTTAAAGTATCACGCTCACCGTTGTACCATCACCAGGGGTGGAATCTATCTCTATTCTGCCGGAGAATTCCTCATTTATTACCCGCTGGGCGAGGGCCAGACCAAGCCCCGTCCCACCCTCTTTTGTGGTTACAAAGGGGTTAAATATTTTATCTCCCAGTTTACTTTCAATGCCTGCCCCGTCATCTGTAATCAAAAGAACAACTTCACCCTCCCCTTGCGCAAACAATTTCATTTCAACTTTATTAACCCCCTTTGCTTCAGAGGCGTTAAGTATTATATTTCGTAAAGCCATCTCCAATCTGCGGGAGTCACCTTCTATAACAACATCCCCATCAGGTAGCAAGCATTTATAATCAAACTCAAGCTTATCGGAGAACTCTACCGTATCTGCTATTTTTGAACAAAAACTATGGAGGCCAAACTCCTCTTCCGTCGCTTCTGGCTGGCGGGCGTATTGTGTAAACTGATCAATTAGGCGGTCAATCCGCCGGTAACTGCGCCGGATTTTCTCAGAAAGACGTTTTAATTCCTTCTTTTCACCTTTCTCTATTTTTTCATCCAGAAGTGAAACAAACCCGGAAAGACTACCCAGGGGATTGCGTATTTCATGGGCCAGCCCGGCAGCCATTTCACCAAGCGCCAGCATTCGCCGGCGACGTTCAGCTTTCTGCTGCAATTTTTTCAAGGGCCGCAGATCTGAAATCACAACCAGCCATTTATCCGAACCCCCAAGTTTGGCCCGCCGGACAGAGATATCCGCGGGAATTATTTCCTTTCCTACAACTATTTCAATTTCACGCCTTGTATTTTTTAATTCTATCTCTTTTTCCGGCAGTTTTAAAACATCTGTAAGGGCTGAATTGATCACCTCAACCTGACTGCAGGAGAGCAACTGTGCGGCAGCTCGGTTTATTTCTTCTATATCTCCACCCTGGTCGGTCACAATTATACCGAGGGGGACCGTTTCTATCAGGGTTTCCCTCAGCCGGGCTGAGTTTTCCTTTTCGTGCTGTATTCTCAGGTAATCAACAAAATGACGCAGATAGGTGGCCAGGGCCCGGACCATCTCCTCTTCGGCTTCCAGCAAAATACCGTGCAGGTTTCCTCCCTGCAAAGCAAGCAAGTAATCCCCATCTTCCCAGGGCAGCTCAATTCTATAGATCTTATTTCCCCGATAAAAACTACTTCCTTCGGAAACAGATTTCAGAAAACCATCAAGATCATTCCCTTTGAAACCCCTGGTCACAACGAGCTTATCCTTCTGTACACTCTTCACCAGCCCGGCAGTTGCTTCAGTCAAATCAATAACTGATTGCAAAAGCTCACCTGTAAACGGCAGCCGGCGACGCCCTTCTTCAATTATATTTTTCAGGCCCCGAAAAGCATCCATACGGGCGAGGCGATTTAAAAGCTGTCGCTGGGTATAGTTTTTTACCTCCACTGTAAAACCAAGCAAAAGAGCAAGAATAACCAGTGGTAAAATATCGGGCAAAATTTGTTGAAAATGTTGCCCCTGCAATTCCCAGAACGGAGCAACACGAAGCATTTCCAGAAAAAAAGCAGCAAATGCTGTGCACATAGTACCTATTAAACCAAAACTTAAAGCAGCCGAAAAAATTGGTATCACATAGAACAGATGGCTATATGAAGCCCCCGGAAAAAAAAGCTGGATAAAATAGGCTCCAAAAACATATATTTCCAACGAAAGAATATGATACTCATATCGATCGGTCCTGCGACGATAAAGTGGTTCCCCAACAAAAAACAAGAAGAGAAAGAGAACTATCCATGTCCAGCCTATTTCTTGAATCCGGGGAACAAAATTGGAGAGTAAAACAAAAAGAAAAAGGATTGAAGAAAAGAGAATTAAAAACGGAAGTATACCACGAAACGTGTTAATCTGATTATCCTGAACCATACGCCTTATCCCGTTTATTGATAAAAAATATTACTGCATTATGAACCATTCAGGGTTCTACATCCGGCAGATAATCCTGGTATTCCCGGATAATCTGGTAGTCAGTATCCGAAGCGGTCACAAAACGATCTATTTGAAGACTATCCAGAATGTTTTTGCCTCGCGAGCCCTTGCGATGAAGATTCTTCAGAAGTTCAATGATTTCAGCAGCCAGCTCCGGATTATTTTCTTTGAACTCCTTGCTGAAAGCCCAGGGCTCATTGGGAATAGAGGGAGTTTTAGCGAGAACCCTGGTTTTCTCCAGAATAATTTCACTGTTATCCATATGGGCACGGGCGTCATCATAGATGGCACCGGCCGCGTAATCCTTAAGCCAGACGTTGATAACTACGTTATTATGATTATTTAAAAAACTGTAGCGCAGTTCATTTTCGACATCAATACCATTTTTCTGCAAATAAGCTCTGGGGAAAAGATAACCGGAAGCCGAGCGGCGATCAACAAAACCAAAACTTTTGTTGCGCAGATCAGCAATTTTCTCTATATCCGAGTCTTCGTGAACAATAAGGAGTGATTTATATGAATCTTTTCCATGGCGAACAGGTTTTAGAGCAGCATCCACCAGGTTCTGATCGGCAGCCACAACATAAGATAGCGGTCCAAAAGTTACAAAATCATACTCTCCGTTTTTCACCTTTTCAATAACTGTTCCGTAGTCTTCAGCAAATTTAAGTTCAAAATTTATATTCAGCTTGCTCTCCAGATAATTACGCAGGGGGAGAAGCTGATCGTATTTCTCACTGGTAGAGATCGAAGGGACATGACCGTAATTAATGGTAACACGGGACGAATCAACTTCACTTTGTTCAACTGCCTCTTCACCATTCCCGCAGCCGGTAATCACAAAAACCAGCAATATAGCAAACAAACATAACAAAGTTTTTTTAAACACTTTTAATCCCATCTCGATCTATCCTTTCGGGAATTGATATAATTATCTGTCCGTTTAACCAACTGCCGACACAAGCTGGAACATTGGGAAGAACATGGCAGTCACAATAACTCCAACCATGACACCCATAAAAAGAATCAATATAGGCTCCAGCATCGAACTCAGCCCCTCTACCATCTCATCGACCTGCATTTCATAGTTATCGGCAATCCGGCCTAACATCTCGTCCAGGTTACCGGTCTCTTCTCCGACCGATATCATATGGGTAACCATCGGCGCAAAAACACCCGATGCGTGCAGAGGTTCACTTATAGTATCACCTTCACTGATACTATCGTAGACATCATCCATGGTAGCAGCGACAACCTTGTTACCAATTGTATCCTGGACAATTTCAATTGCCTGTAAAATAGGAACACCACTTTGAATCAGGGTGGACAGCGTGCGGGTAAAACGGGCCGTGGCCACCTTACGAAACAGTTCCCCAAATATGGGAACGCTTATTTGAAGTTTATCAATATTATATCTACCCTGCTCAGTTCCGTAATACCATTTAAGACCATAATAAGCTGCGATAACTCCACCAAAGACCACATACCAGCGACTCTGCAGAAACTCACTTACTCCAATAACGATCCGGGTCGGAAGTGGCAGCTCGACGCCCATATCCGTGAAAAGATCAATGAATGTGGGCAATACAAAAATCATAAGAAAAATAACAACAAGAATAGCGATCGCAAACATTATTGCCGGATACATGGTGGCGGATTTAATTTTAGTTTTTAATTCCTGGTTTTTCTCGGCGAACTCAGCCAGGCGATCAAGCACAGTTTCCAGCACACCACCGACCTCTCCGGCCTTGACCATGTTTATATAAAGTTCATCAAATATATCGGGGTGTCGACCCAGGGCCTCGCTGAAACTGGCACCGCCCTGGATATCCTGGGAAAGACTGGTCAATATTTTTTTGAAATCTTCATTTTCAGTCTGTTCTTCGAGAATGTTAATGGAACGAAGCAGCGGCAGCCCAGCCTCCAGCAGCGTTGCAAGCTGACGGGTAAAAAGAGATATTTCCTCCCCGCTCACCGGCGAGCCCGAGAAAAAGGGTATTTTCAGCTCAAATCCTCCCTCGGATTTTTCGGCTATCTCAAAAGGGCGGTAACCCTGATCTTTAAGCTGTGAACTGGCGGCGGATTCACTGGCAGCATCTATTGTCCCGGAGACTTCCTGACCGCTGGAATCCATCGCCTGATATTCAAATGTGGGCATTTAAAAAAACCTCCTGTATTATTTACAGAGCATCCGAGCCAGATAATTTGCTGGTTTGAGCAAATTGGTTTAAACAAAACTTAGAAACCATTTCTACGGTTCAGGCTTAATTATTTAACTGTCTGGTTTAATTATAACTAAAACCCCATCAAAATTAAGTTTTTAATCTTAGCAACAACTGGATTCCGGCTCGCACTGTTCTTACACATCCTTGTGTTCACAGCATTAGCACATCCGTGTGCGTCAGGGGCCGGAATGACAACCCGAAAAACCGTCATTACAAATATTACTTTGATACTTCAGATTTTGTTATTTAGCCACCAATTTCAAACCTGCATCCGGGTTATTTTTATAACTTCTGTTTGAGTTCCTCGGGGTTCTGGGCGTTGGCTATTGTCTGATCGTAAGAGATCAGACCGCGCTGGTAAAGTTTGGCTAAATGCTGATCCAGCGTCTGCATACCAAGGTTACCGCCGGTCTGAATCGCCGAAGGTATATTCTGTTCCTTTTTTTCCCTGATTAAATTCGAGATACCGGGAGTTGAAACCATTATTTCAAAAGCAGCAATTCGACCTGTACCTCTTTGCTTGGGCATCAGGGTCTGCGAAATCACAGCAGCCAGTGTAATTGACAACTGGGATCTGACCTGGCTTTGCTCCTCCTGGGGGAAAGTGTCTATAATCCTGTTAACAGTCTGGGCAGCACTGTTGGTGTGCAGAGTGGCAAAAACAAGGTGACCGGTCTCAGCCGCCGTAATAGCGGCTCCGATAGTCTCCTGGTCACGCATCTCACCGACCAGCATAACGTCGGGGTCCATCCTCAAAGCGGAACGGATTCCGTCGCTAAAAGAAAGAACGTCCACTCCCAGTTCCCGCTGGGTTATAACGCTTTTCCTATGCGGATGAGTGAATTCAATCGGATCCTCAATTGTAATTATATGATGTGAAAAATTACGGTTCACGTAATCAATAAAAGCGGCCAGGGTGGTCGTTTTACCACTTCCGGTCGGACCGGTGACAAGAACAATACCCCTTGGTTTGGCACATAGTTCTTTCAGGGAACTGGGCAGGCCAAGTTCTTCAAAGGTAAAAATTTTATCAGGAATAATACGCATGACCATACCAACATGTTTTTGCTGGCGAAAAATAGCAACCCTGAACCGGTTACCTGATTCATGAGCGTAACCAAAATCACTGCCTCCCCGCTCTTCAAGTCTGTTGAGGTGTTCGTCGGGGGCGACCGCCTTTACAATTTTTTCTGTGTCCGTCGGAGTCAGGGGGTCGGTATCCATCCGGGCCATTTCACCGTCCACTCTTAAAACCGGCGGGGTCCCCACGGCGAAATGAATATCCGAAGCTCCTCTGTCAAGTGCGATTTCCATAACCTCATGAACCAGCATTTAATACAACCTCCCTGTTAAGGAAAAAAATATAGTCAACACGATATCAACTTTAATTTTAGATACTGATAATTAAACTGCAGCGGCTGTTCCGTAGGCCTGGGTGGTTCGGGCTATTTCCATCAATGTTGTAAGCCCGGTTTTAACTTTAATAAAACCATCCTGCCGCAGTGTACGCATACCGTCTTTAATAGCGGCCCGTCGAAGATCATTGGTGGAAACACCTTCAAGAACAAGATCTTTGACATGGTCGGAATTTATCATCATTTCAAAAATAGCTCGCCGGCCCGAATAACCGGTCATGTTACACTCTTCGCAGCCTTCTCCGTGGTAAAAAGTTGTTGATTCCACGTCTTCTTTCGGAAACCCAACCTGTTCAATGTATTCCGGTTCCGGATCATACTCGGTTTTACAGTTAGAGCAGATGGTTCTAATCAACCGCTGGGCCATAATGGCCTGAACCGAGGAACTGATCAGATAGGGATTTATTCCCAGGTCTATCAAGCGATTAACCGAACTTGGCGCATCGTTTGTATGCAAAGTAGAAAACACAAGGTGACCCGTCAACGCAGCTCTGATGGCAATCTCCGCCGTTTCATAATCACGAATTTCCCCGACAAGAATTACATCCGGCGACTGGCGGAGCAGTGATTTCAAACCAAGCGAAAAGTCCAACCCTATTTCCTCATTCACCTGCATCTGGTTAATTCCCTCGAGCTGATATTCAACCGGGTTTTCAATAGTTATCAACTTACGGTCTGGAGTATTAATTTCCGAAAGCGCAGAATAAAGGGTGGTAGTTTTCCCACTACCGGTAGGTCCGGTAACCAATATAATACCGTTTGGCCGACGAATAAGCTGTCTGAACATGGCCTGATTGTCGGGCAGGAAACCAATATCTCCGAGCCCAAAACTGATCGACTCTTTATCCAGAATCCTCAAAACAACACTCTCACCGTGTATCCCGGGCAGGCTGTTCACCCGGAAATCCAGCTCTTTTCCCATCATTTTAAGCTTTATTCTACCGTCCTGGGGAATCCTGCGCTCGGCAATATCCATCCCCGACATTATTTTCAAACGAGAAATAACAGCCCCCTGTAATCTTTTAGGAGGATTGTGTGCCCGGTGGAGCACTCCGTCAATGCGATAACGAACCAGAAGCTGCCCTTCCAGGGGTTCGATATGGATGTCACTGGTCCCTCTCTGAACAGCCTCCATAATAATCATATTTACAAGTTTGATAATTGGAGCCTCTTCAGCCTGCTCCTGAAGCTGGGAGACGTCCTCTTCCTCCTCACTTGCATCCACAAAGGAAAGTTCATCCTCGCCAAGCTCACTGAGCACTGAATCTATATCCCCCATGGAACTTCCGTAATATGTGGTTATTAACTCTTCGAGTTGATCACTATCGGCAAGGACACATTCTACCGGAGTTTCAAGCAATGCCTCCAGATCATCTGTCATTCGAAGATCGGGTGGCTCAGATACTGCCAGACGGAGACGCGTCCCGCTCATTTCATAAGGCAGGACAAAATACTGTTGTGCGGTGGCAGAATCAATAATATCTATTATTTCACCGGAAGGTTCAAAATCTTCCAGATCCACGTATTGCATCCCATAACTGCTGGCGTAAGCCCGCATAGCCTCATCACGATCAGCAAGCCCCTCGCGAGCAAGTATTTGAAAAACATCCTCACCGGCAGTCTCCACCCGAGTGAGACATTCCTCACCTTCTTCGGGAGAAATCATTCTTTTCTCAACAAGAGTTGAAATTATCTTTTCAGCATCCACAAAATTAGCCTCCCAGCCTGCTTCCGGAATCAGGCTTTACTTTTTGATTGTTCACAAATAACTCGCCAGTTCCTCATCAATATCAAGTTCTGAGATATCAACCGAAACTCCACTATCCACGGGAGCAACACGCAGAACTTCTTCAACGGTGGTCAGCCCATCCACTATTTTTATCCACCCGTCCTCGCGCATGGGAACCATTCCCTCCTCTATCGCCTTTTGATTAATCAAATTAGCCGGCGCTTTTTCACTAATCATATCAGATATCGCTTCCGTCATTTCAAGCATTTCAAAAATTCCGGTACGTCCCTTGAACCCGGTCCCCCCGCATTTTTCACAACCGACTCCGTGCGTAAAAGTAAGATCATCGTAATCGGCAGGTATCTTCCCAAGACTCTGTAAATCATCCGGATCAGGTTCGTATTCCTCCCGACAGTTTTCACAGATAAGACGGACCAGCCTCTGGGCCACCACAACCTGGATTGTAGTGGTTAACAAGAACGGCTGAACCCCCATGTCCACAAGTCGCGTAATCGCACCGGCGGCTTCGTTTGTGTGAGTCGTAGACAGAACAAGGTGACCGGTCAACGAGGCTTGAACGGCAATTTCTGCCGTTTCCACGTCACGAATTTCTCCAATAAGACATATATCCGGGTCCTGACGCAATATAGCACGCAATCCGCTGGCGAAGGTAAAACCTACCTTTTCGTTCACCTGACATTGAATCAGCCCTCCCACTTCATACTCCACCGGATCTTCCATAGTAATTATTTTATCTTCCGGATCATTGATATGATTTATCCCCGCATAAAGTGTAGTGGTTTTACCACACCCGGTGGGAC
>CAYTSZ010000087.1:0-8514 GCA_964440635.1 uncultured bacterium | reverse complement strand
AATTAACCTGGCACGGCCATTCTTTTTTCGAGATAAACTGTGGAGATAAAAAGCTTTTTATCGATCCCTTTCTGGAAGGAAACAGTAGCTGCGATATCGGGATTGATTCGATCAAGTCCGCAGAACTTGTGTTTGTGACCCATGGCCATGAAGATCATTACGGGGAAGCAGTTGAAATCTGTAAAAAAACAAACGCAACCCTGGTATCTAATTATGAAATAGCAGCCAGAGCAGAGAATGACGGCGTGAGTCTGACGGAACCGATGAATATTGGCGGGGGAATACAAAATGGTCCCTTCACAATTCGGATGACAGAAGCCAGACATTCCTCGGGCAGTGGGATGGGACATTCGGCCGGATTTATAATTCGCTATAAAGACACCTGTGTTTACCATGCCGGAGACACCGGCCTTTTTTCAGATATGAAATTAATTGGAGAACTTTACAACCCGGATCTGGCAATGCTCCCGGTGGGCGACAGATTCACCATGGGGCCGCGCGAAGCAGCAAAAGCCGCCGGATTTCTCGCCGTTCAGCAGGTTATCCCGATGCATTACAATACCTTCGAGTATATCGAGCAAACCCCGGAAAAAATAACTCGCCTGCTGGAGAAAAAAACTGATGTTATAATTCTAAAACCCGGCGATACCCATCTGCTGATTAAAAACAATGATTAAAAAATGGGCGCTGGCCCAGGTTAATGCCGGAAGTAAACTCCAGGAAAACCTTGATGTGGCCCTGGATTTTATAGAAGAAGCGGCTGAAGAGGGCTGTGAACTGCTGGCTTTTCCCGAATATTTTCTGCTGCGCAACAGTCATGATAAAATGTTCGAACATTCATTTTCTCTCGACTCAGAACCCCTGAAAAATTTAGGACGGGCGGCGCGAGAAAACCAGATCAATCTGCTGGCCGGAACCGTGCCTATAACCAGCGAGGAAAAGAACGGACTGGTAAACAATACCGCAATATTTATAAATTCCAGCGGTGAAATCGGCGGATATTATCGAAAAATACATCTGTTCGATGTAAATATAGAAGATGAGTTTGCGGTCAGTGAATCCCTTCATATTCAACCCGGACAGAAAATCGTTGATCTGGATATGGCGGGGGTCCATTGCGGACTGGCTATCTGTTATGACCTGAGATTTCCGGAACTGTTCAGAACTCTGGCCCAGCGGCATGTCCAGGCAATCATTATACCTTCAAACTTTACGAGAGAAACGGGCCGGGCACACTGGGAAACCCTGCTGCGGGCCCGGGCGATTGAAAACCAGTGTTATATCATAGCCCCCAATCAAATTGGTTCCAATCCTTCCACCCGGGTGGCGGCACTGGGACAGAGTATGGTAATCGATCCCTGGGGACAGGTTATCGCCCGAGCTTCTGATAAAATCTGCTGGGTACCGTTTCACATGGATCTGGAATATATACACAGAGTTCGACGACAACTGCCGGCATTAAACCATATTGAGTTACTATAGGTGAAAAATATGTACAGCGATTTTTTTGGTTTCCAGGAACGGCCTTTCAACGTTACGCCCGATCCGGATTTTATTTACTACAGCGACCAGCATAAAGAGGCGCTGGCCCATATGCTGTATGGTGTACAGGACAGAAAGGGTTTTATACTGATCACCGGACGGGTTGGTTCGGGGAAAACGACCCTGTGCCGGGCTTTCTTGCAGGAACTGGACTCCAAAACCAGCACCGCCCTGGTATTAAACACAACGATGGATTCCCTGGAACTGCTGCAGACTATCGCCGATGATTTTGGATTAAAACTGCCGGCGGATCCCGGAGTTAAACAAATAATAGACAAAATTAACAGTTTTGTTTTATCCGAATACAAAGAGGGGCGCAACGTCTGTGTGATAATTGATGAGGCGCAAAACCTTTCACCCGAAGTACTCGAACATCTGCGTTTGCTTTCCAACCTGGAAACAAATAAGGAAAAACTGCTGCAGATGATCCTGGTCGGCCAGCCGGAACTTAACAACCTGCTCAACCGCAAGCAGCTCAGGCAGCTCAAGCAAAGGGTCACAGTCCGCAGTTTCTTGAGCAACCTGACTCCGGAAGAGACGCGAAAATACGTTTTACACCGGATGAATCAGGCGAAACCGGCTCAGCCTATTCAGTTAGACAGTAAAATTTTTCCCCGCCTGTATGCTGCCAGTGGAGGTAACCCGCGGGCGATAAATCTCATCTGTGACAGAATGTTAATGGCCGCTTACATAGATGAAACTTTTTCTATTTCCACCAGACATCTAAAACGGGCTCTCGACGATCTGAGTGACGAAACGGAAAATCCGGTAAATGCACGCGTTTTACACAGGTTAAAAAGGTTTAAGCGTAACCACTGGAAAAACAAAATGCCAATGGATTTTTTGACTCGGGCAGCAGCAGTGGCTGTGGCAACATTTCTCATCGTCATAACCGGAGCATGGATGGGGGGCTTTTTTAATTTGGAACCGGAAGTTCAAATCAGCCCCCGGCTCAGCAAAGCCAAAATCAGCACAGAAAAAAACGACAGCCTTGAAGAAAACGCGGCTGAAAAAAGGAAATCGGATACAGCCGTAAAGGTGACTCAAAATATAAAACCGGCTAACAAACTGAATGTTCCGGTTTTAGATAAACGGCCCGACACACAGACGCATATGGGGCTGCTTTCTCTGGGGCGATACCTGAGCTATATATATCCCGGTGAAGCAAAAAATATTAACTGGCGGGATACTGAAACTATAAACCACTCACTTAAACCAGAAGATGTCATAGAAGAATTAAACGGGGGACATCTGGTCCAAATCGGCCCTTCGATTGACAATCCTTTTTCCTTCGGTTTTCCTGCTTTACTTGAATTTTCCGACGGGGAATACGGGAAACGCTACCTTCTTTATCTCCCGCAGGAAGATAAAATCTGGGATCCTCTCCAGGGCTGGATAGAGCCGCGGCGGGGAATTTTCTCCCGTACTAAAGCAAACCGGGGCTGGTTACTGGTCAAAACTGATTTTGATCCGAATCAACTTTACGGGCCAGGAGATTCCGGGACAAAAGTGTTTGAATTACAAAAATTGCTCAATAAAGCCGGAGATTATCAGATCCCGCTTGAATACGAGTTTTTTGGAAATATGACCGAGGCGGCGGTTCGTGATTTCCAGAAGGATAATTACCTGTATGTCGACGGGATGGCAGGACCTCAAACCAATCTTTATCTTTTGAAAAAGGCGGGCGTGGGAATACCTCACTGGGACAAAAAAACAATAGATGCGTTTATCGAAAGGTTGCGTACTGAAAATGTCACTGATTAAAGAAGCCCTGGATAAAGCAGAAAACAAAGAGGACAATGAAATTCCCGAGAAAAAAGAACCTACAGAAACCCGGGCGAATAATGAGGCGGAACAAAGCAGTGTTTCACTCATTATCTGGTCGGTAGTAATTGTTATCCTCGCCGCCTTTGTGGGCGGGCAACTGGTTCTTCTCGCCTGGCTTTTTTTGATCAATTGATTCTGGTTTTCCTTGCAAATAACCGCTCGAAAAGATATATTTATCTGAGTTTATAACTTACCTGGAACTACTAACAAAGGAATATAAATATTATGCCTTCTCAATGTTACGAACAGCAGTATGAAACTATGGAAAAAACACAGTTAAAAAAGTTGCAAGGAGAAAGACTGAAAAATCTCGTGGCAAGGGTATATAAGAATGTTCCTTTTTACCGTGAAGTTTTAGAAAAAGCCAAAATTACTCCGGGAGATATAAACACAATTGATGATATAAAACGCCTCCCGTTTACCGTGAAAGATGATTTCCGCGATAACTACCCTTACGGACTTTTCGCACGACCAATGAAAGATATAGTGCGGGTCCACGCTTCCTCCGGAACAACCGGCAAGCCGACCGTTGTCGGATATACCCGGGAGGATATAGAACTCTGGGCCAGCACCTGCGCTCGCACATACAGTTGTGGCGGGGGCAACAATCATGATGTCGTCCAGGTTGCGTATGGATACGGTCTGTTTACCGGCGGGCTGGGGATGCATTACGGCGGTGAAAAACTGGGGGCTACGGTTATTCCAATGTCCAGCGGTAACACTAAAAAACAACTGCAGATCATGCAGGATTTTGGAACAACCCTGATCTGCTGTACCCCCACCTATGCGCTGCAGTTGATAGAAGTTGCCGGGGAAGAGGGAATAGATCTGCCTTCTCTTGGCCTTAAAGCGGGCTTTTTCGGAGCCGAACCGTGGTCCGACAGTATGAGAAAAAGTCTGGAGGAAAAAATGGGTTTAAAGGCTCTGGACATTTATGGAATGAGCGAAATTACAGGACCCGGCGTGGCCAGTGAATGTCTGGAACATGACGGTCTGCACGTTTTTGAAGACCATTTTTATCCGGAAATAATTGACCCCGACACAGGCGAGAAACTGCCCGGGGGTGAAAAAGGGGAACTGGTTGTAACCTGTCTTACCAAGCAGGCACTTCCGCTTATTCGCTACCGGACCGGGGATATTACCTCTCTAACACAAGAAAAATGCAAATGCGGACGAACACTGGCCCGGATGCAGCGAGTGTCAGGCAGAACAGACGATATGCTGATTATAAGAGGAATAAATGTTTTCCCCTCCCAGATTGAAAGTGTGCTGCTGGAAATCGAGGAAACCGAACCGCACTACAAATTAATCGTAGACCGCCAGGGTAACCTGGACGAACTTGAAATCCAGGTGGAAATAAACGCCGACTTATTTTCCGATGAGATAAAGGTACTTGAAAATATACAGAAGAAAATCAGGCAGGAAATACAAAACGCTCTCAATTTAAGAGCTAAAATAACACTGGTTGAACCACAGACCCTGGAAAGAAGCCAGGGCAAAACGCAGCGAGTTATTGATAAAAGAAACAAATAAAGCCTCCACAAGCAGGTGTTAAAATGAAAGTAAAACAGATCAGTATTTTCCTCGAAAACAGAGCCGGGAGACTTGATGCCGTGGCTCATCTGTTCGGCGAAGCTCAAGTGAATATACGTGCGCTTTCACTGGCCGAAACAAGTGATTTTGGTGTGCTCAGGTTGATAGTTGATAAACCGGCAAAAGCTTCTGAAACACTGGATGAACATAATTTCACCTACTCATTTACCGACGTGGTGGCAGTAGAAATTCCCGATAAACCCGGCGGGCTGGCCGGAATACTGGACGTTCTTACTGAAAACGACATAAATGTTGAATATATGTATGCCTTCCTGGAAAAAGCAACCGACAAAGCGGTCGTCGTTTTTCGTTTTGATGATATAGAAAAAGCTCTGGCAGCTCTGGACAGTAATGAAATAAATGTACTGAACGGCAAAAAAATCGTAGAGCTTTAGAGTCCGGGGATAAGCCCACGTGATTAACTGCACTTATATTTTTAAGTTTTCCACATGATTCTGAGAGGAGAGGTTTGATGGGTTATAAAAAATTACTTTTAGGTGACGAGGCTGTAGCCCAGGGGGCACTGGACGCCGGAATTTCTGGCGGATACGCCTATCCGGGGACACCTTCCACCGAAATACTGGAATACATACAGGAGGCCCCGCTGGCCCGTCAACGGGATATACACAGACAGTGGAGCAGCAATGAAAAGACAGCCTACGAGGAAGCGCTGGGAATGGCTTATGCCGGAAAAAGAGCCCTGGTCTGTATGAAACATGTCGGAGTTAATGTCGCCGCCGATGCTTTTGTTAATTCGGCGATAACAGGCATCAGGGGCGGGTTGGTGCTGGCCGTAGCGGATGATCCTTCGATGCATTCCAGTCAGAACGAACAGGACAGCCGTTATTATGCAAAATTCGCCCGGATCCCGCTGCTTGAACCATCCAATCAGCCCGAAGCATACAGGATGACGCGCTATGCGTTTGGATTATCGGAACAACTAAAACTGCCGGTTATGATCCGCCTGGTTACCAGGCTGGCACATTCCCGGGGAGATGTTCACATCCAGGAGGAAAGCCTCGAAAATGATCTGAACCCGGTTAGCGACAAACGGCGGTTTAATCTCCTGCCTTTGAATGCGCGGGTCAACTATCAGCGGCTTCTTTCAAAACAGGATGTTATCAGAAAAACCGCCGAAAAATCAGTCTATAATAAAATAGAAAAGACAGAGGATAAGAGCCTGGGTGTGATCTGCAGCGGGCTTGGGTTTAACTATCTGCTTGAAAACTTCGAAGGTCACAACTGTCCTTATTCTATTTACAGAATAAACCATTATCCGCTGCTGGAAGATAAGCTGAGGGAATTTGGTTCTTCCTGCGAAAAACTATTACTGCTGGAGGAAGGGGACGCTTTGATAGAGGAGAAAGTTCGGGACCTGTTTGGTCCTGAAAAGACAATAATGGGCCGTCTGGATGGTACACTGCCCAGAGCCGGGGAACTTAATCCCGATCTGGTCGCAGAGGCCCTGGAAATTAAAGAAAAACAGGTTTACGAAAATCCCGAAAACCTCCCATCGCGCCCTCCGGCGCTGTGCGCGGGATGTCCCCACAGTGATACTTTTGAATTCTTAAATGAAACCCTTGAAAATTATCCCGGAAACCGAGTGTTTTCCGATATTGGCTGTTATACACTTGGCGCACTGGAACCGTATGAAGCAATCGATACCTGCGTGGATATGGGGGCCTCAATTACAATGGCCAAAGGAGCCGCTGACAGCGGCCTGGAGACTGCGCTCGCGGTGCTTGGTGATTCAACTTTCACTCACTCCGGGATGACCGGTCTGCTGGATGCCGTCTACGAAGATTCTGCGATCACCGTCCTCATCCTTGATAACGCAACCACCGCCATGACCGGCGGACAGGATTCGACGGGGAAAGGACAGCTCGAGAACATCTGCCGCGGGCTGGGCGTAAGCGATGAGCATCTGCATGTTCTAAAACCTATAAAACCAGAGCATGAAAAAAACTGCACAGTACTGAAAAATGAACTGGAATTCGACGGGGTTTCGGTGCTTATAGTCCGCCGGCCCTGTATTCAAATATAAGGAGAAAATAGTATGAAATATGATCTGTTACTGGCCGGAGTCGGAGGACAGGGGATACTGACCCTTTCTGCTATTTTAGGAAAAGCTGCGCTCGCGGAAAACTTCCATGTGAAACAGTCAGAAGTTCACGGGATGGCCCAGCGTGGAGGCGCTGTTGTCTCCCACTTCCGGATGAGCGAAAATCGAATTGCTTCTGATTTGATTCCAACAGGAAAAGCCGATTTGATCCTCGCCCTGGAACCACTGGAGGGTTTGCGTTATCTTTCGTATCTAAAAGAAAACGGCTGGATGATCAGTGCCAGTAGCGAACTGAAAAACATAAAAACCTATCCGGAGACAAGTTTCCTGCACGATAAAATAAAAAATGTACCCAACCATTTAATCGTTGACGGCGCCACAATAGCCAGAGAAAACGGCCTCCGGCGGGCCCAGAATATAGCAATGCTGGCGGTGGCGGGCCCACTTTTGCCGCTGGATAAAATAAAATTAAAAAATTCTATAGCTGATTTTTTCAATTCCAAAGGCGAGGATATTATTCAAAAAAATCTCGATGTATTCGATAGCGGTTACCAGAAAGGATTCTCGGAAATAAAAAAATGAATAACCAGATAAAAGAGTTCATTGAAGATAATGACCGATTTGCCAGCCACTCCGCGATTAAACTGCTGGAAGTAAACAGGGGCAGCGCCACCGCTGAAATGGAAATAAAACCATTCCACTTAAACGCTTCGGGAACAGTGCACGGGGCGGCTTTATTCACTCTGGCCGACCTGGTGCTGGCTGCGGCTTCAAATTCTCGGGGACGACTGGCACTGAGCATTCAGGCTTCAATGAACTTTTTCCAGGCCGAAAGAGAGGGAAAACTAACCGCCATGGCCGAGGAGATAAAAAAACACCCCAGGCTGGCCACCTACCGGGTAGAAATAAGAAATGAAAAGGACGAACTGATAGCTGATTTTGAAGGCACGGTGTACAGAAAAAAAGAAAAATTCCCACCGGAAATAAAGTGATTATCCGCCGCCGGCGGGGATAAACAGATAAAGAGTATCGCCGTCTTCAAGTTCGGTCGTCAACCTTGCCTTTTCACCATTTATAAACGGCTGTATATATCGCCTCTGAGTTCGTCCCAGGCCATAATTCTCAAGAAACTCTTCCACGGTCAACCCGGAATCAACCTCAACATCGGCACCGTTCTCAGCTTTAATATCCAGCATACTTACATATTCCAGAGTAATCTTCATAGTTTCAGCTCCTTTGTATTTAAATTATAACAAATTACCCTTTTGGGGTGAAGAAGAGTTGCTGAGTAAAGGCGGGAAGAAGGGAAGAGGGGATTCTAAAAGCTAAGTCGTGATTGCGTGATTTCGTGACTGCGTGATTGGGGAACTGCAACGGCTGACAACCTGTTTTAGACCGTCATTCCGGGGCTTGACCCCGGAATCAATTTGTTTTTGACCTAAATTGAGCGATTCTGAGCATGAGGATGTCTCACATCTTGTTTTCTCATT
>CAYTSZ010000086.1:0-8543 GCA_964440635.1 uncultured bacterium | reverse complement strand
CCATTATGGGATTCAAACTGACAATTGTTTTAACACCGTAAGGGCGGGTAACTTCGGCAACGGCCCGCATCATAACTACAGGCCCCACGGCAAAAACACGGTCAATCTTTTCGCCAGCTTCAAGCAGTTCTTCCAGGATATCAGAACCAAACCCGGCGCGGCCTTTACTTCCGTCATCAGTGCTGATGATAAGCCGATCGCTGGTTTCTTCAAGTTCCTCCTCCAGAATAAGAAACTTTTCGCTGCGGGCACCAAGCAGAGTAAGAACCTCATTGCCCGCCTCTTTCAGAGCCCGGGCCACCGGATATATTATAGCAGCCCCAACTCCACCGGCCACACAAATAACCCGCCCGAAATTCTCTATCTCGGTAGGTTCTCCAAGCGGGCCAAGCAAATCAAGAATTTTTTCTCCTGCATTTTTTTCCACCAGCCGGGTTGTACTGTAGCCGGCCGCCTGGACAATAAGATCGATAGTCCCGGCTTCCGGATCAGAATCAACAATGGTCAGCGGAAACCGTTCCCCTTTCTCTTCCACCCGAATCACAACAAACTGTCCTGGTTTTCTTTTCCGCGCTATCTGAGGAGCTTCCACAACCAGCCGGAAACTGGTCTCAGTCAATTTTTCTTTTTCAACTATACGATACAAGAACAAACACACCTTTCCATTTATTACTTTACCCCTTAAATATAACATATCGGATCAACCGTTAAACTATTGGTCCGGTTAATAGCCGGGAGTAAACGGACTGAGATCATAAAAAAAATGTATAATAATTATTTTTCTCTGGTAAATAGGTCCGATCGAGTTTATATTTTTATAAAGATAGTTCATTCGTGAAAATGGTGATAGTGATGGCACAAACTGTTAGATGCCGTGATCTTAAACCGGGTAATCATATTATTGAAGCCTACGACGAAAAAGATCGGCTGCTTCTGCGTAATTACTGGATTCATAACGAGAAAGATCTCAAGCGGTTGAAAGAACTTAACGTATACCGGGCCACTATTAGCGAAAGCAGTTTGAGTAATACCGAAACAAAAAAGAAATCCTATAAAAAAAGCACAGTACCTGCCGCAGAGAAATCGAAAACCAGGATAAAAAAGGCGCAGGTTCTCTACCGAAATACAATCAAAGAAATAAAACACATATTTAGAGACGTAAAAGAAAATATACCCGTGGAACCAGACGGGTTACTTCCTTTCATAAATAATATGATTGACTATGCCTCCGCCAGCCCGGCCAGTATAGCTTTTTTAACCCAGATCGAGGAATATGACTTTGATACTTTCCGCCATTCAGTTAATGTTGGGATACTGACAATTCTTTACTGCCGTCACCATAATTTTTCCCGGGATAAACTTGTAGAGATGACCTACGGAGCAATGCTGCATGATATCGGAAAGATTTTTATACCTGAAGATATTATTACCAAACACGATAGGCTATCGGAGGAGGAATACAAAGTAGTAAGGAAACACCCCGAATGGGGATATGAGGCTCTAAGAGAAATGGATGTGGATCCTGTTTTACCCCGTATTGCCTATGAACATCATGAACGGCCCGACGGGAGTGGTTATCCAGAGGGAAAAAGAAAAATAGCAGATCCCTCGCGCATAATATCGGTCTTCGATGTTTACGATGCACTGGTTTCCAAGCGTGTCTACAAGGAGCGAATTACCCCGAATCGAGCTTTCCTGTCGCTAACAAAAGAATTTGGCGGTTTCCCGGAAACAAAACAGATCGTCCACGACCTTCTGCGCTGCATAGGCCTTTTCCCGGTCGGCAGTATAGTCCGATTGACTAACGGGGAAATAGGTGTGGTCCACAGAAACCATCCCGAAGCCCCTAAATATCCGGAGGTCTGCATCATATTTGACGAAGATGAACAGGAGGTCAAACGCCCCTATCTGGTTGACCTCCAGCAGACTCAGGCTCACAAATCACTCCACCATGACCACTTTTATGATTCGGATGTGGAAATCAAAGAAGTCATCTCCATCGATCACATAAATGAAATAGCAGACGACAATATCTTCTCCACCTTTGATCGATTGGAAAGACGATCACATAAGGAACTGTAATCAAAAGTCTTAAAACACACGGTTTATTTGAAGTAAAATATTTTTACTTTTTAATTTCCTCCACCAGTTCATCTATACCTTCGCCGGTTTCGCAGGACACTCTAAATAATTTCAGCTCCGGATTGACGTTTAAAATATCTTCTTCCAATCGGTCGATATTTACTCCACAGTAGGGTTCAAGGTCTATTTTATTTACAACACAGATGGTTGCTTCCCGGAAAATACCGGGATATTTAGCGGCTTTATCTTCCCCCTCCGGCAGACTGATTACTGCAATTTTATGATCCTCTCCCAGGTCATAACCGGTAGGACAGACAAGGTTTCCCACATTTTCTATGAACAGGTAATCCACTCCCGCCAGAGAAAAATCCGGGAAAACACCACTGACCATCCGCGCATCAAGGTGACAGGCCCCCCGGGTGTTAATCTGAACAACCCGGTCGGTCAATTCATATATACGCTGTGCATCGCGAGACGTGGCAATATCTCCCTCGATAATCGCCGGATTTTCCAGACGGGGAACAATATTTTCCAGCAAAGAAGTCTTACCGGCTCCGGGGGAACTGATAAGATTAAAAACACCTTTCACGTCATTATCACTGTAACTCTGACGCAGCTCAGCAGCCACCTTATCGTTTGCTTTCAAAACTTTTTCGCCAACTTCAACAATTTTCGGTTTTCCTTCACTCATCTTTTCTCACCTTAATTCTATGGATTTTAAAATGAAATCTTTTCCCTGCAAAATTTCTGTTTCAGAACTTCCACAGCCGGGGCAGACGGGAATCTGAGTTTCAATTTCAAACTCGCCGCCACAGTCACGGCATCTGATTTTAACCGGTACATTTTCAAATTTCAGCCGGGTGTTTTCAAACAACTCCCCCTCACTTACCGTCTCAAAAGCAAATTCAAATGAATCCTCAACGACATGACTCATATCACCCAGCTCGAGGTAAATAGACTCCACAACTTCAACCGTTTCCCCGTTTTGATTCTGTTCTCGAACAATATCTTCGATCTGTTCAATCAGATCAACGGCAAGCGCTACCTCATGCATCTCCTGTAACCTCCATTTTTAGTACATTATAACTTTATATTTAATCCATTTCATTCTTTTTGTAAAAAATACTAACTGCACTTCACTAACCAGGATAAATATAATTAATGGTTGGAGGTTAGTGGCATAATAAAAGTACACCACCTTTATGATAAAATATAGAGGTGAAATCGAGTTGTTACAGAACAAAAGTTATCCGGGGCCAAAAAAAATCAGCCATGAAACCGAGAAGAAACAATGACAATCGTTATTGTTTCTTCTCTTGCACTCGATTCAAGCAATAGATTGTCGGAAGTGTCTCCTTCGATCAAATTCACAAGTTCACGATCACTACCGGGACCGGCAAACACCATATCGGGTTGATATTAATCAACGAGCTTTCCGAACGTATCTGGGTTAGAGGAATGGTTCACTTCCGCCGGTGTCACGCCCGGTTCATCTGCTTTTTGCGGGCGAAGTTTTCTCCCACCCAAATAATGGTGATGTCATCTCGTTTCTAAAGCTGATTGATGGTATTAATCGTTAAATCCGTGTTTTCTCCGAACCGAATTTTTCCCATCTTACAGCCCCCAGATCCAGGTGATTCCCAAAACGGTCACGATGGATAGAAGAATTTGAAGTGGAGCGCCCACCCTGAAGTAGTCCGTGAATTTATAGCCTCCCGGACCGTACACGAACAGGTTCGTCTGATAACCAACTGGCGTTAAGAATGCCGTTGAAGCGGCGAAGGTAACGGCCAGCACAAATGCAAACGGATTCGCCCCCATAAATTGAGCTGCTTCAACCCCTACCGGAATCATTAGAACCACGCTACCATTATTACTAACGATCTCGGTAATCAGCCCGGTCATCATATAAAAAATCCATAACACGAGGATCATCGGCAAAGCTTCGGCCGATAGAGCGATGAGGTCCCCGATTAACTCGGCGCCTCCGGTTTTCTCCAGGGCATTGCCCAGGGGGATCACACCCGCGAGTAGAAAAATAACGTTCCAGTCAATGCGTTTATAAATATAATCAAAATGCATAACTCCCCCGATCACCATTAGAACCATTCCAAGCAAAGAGGAGACAAGAATGGGCAAAATATCCAGAGCCGGGAGAACAACCACCCCCATCATAATGGCCAGGACAAGTGGGATCTTATCAAGCTTGTATTTTGGGTTTTCAACGCTTCGACCCACAATAATGTCACGTTCCCGATTGAGTCGATCAAGACTATTCTGTGTCGTATAAATGAGCAGAGTATCACCGGTGTGAAGTTCGTGATCCTCAAGGCCCCGCTGAAACGTTTCTCCACGACTCCGAAGGGCCAGAATATGTGCGTCATATCCATCCAGAAATTCCGAGCGTTCCAGCGTATCCCCTTCCAGGGACGAACCTTGATTGATGACGATTTCTGCCAGATGTTGTTCCTTTTCTTTCTCCGATAAAGGTTCATCGGAGCCCCTCGAAACCCGCCCCGGTTTGAAACCCGGTTCTCCGAGCAGTCCTTTGATACCATCCAGAGAAACGCGCATGATCAACTTGTCTCCCTCACGCAGTTCTTTTGTGTCGAGTGGTTTTTCATAGGATTCGCCCCCCCGCCGCATGAGAATGGGTTTGATGTTCCATTCTACATTCTCGCTAAAATCGGCAACAGTCTGGCCCAAAAATCTATTTGTTTTCCCAACGGTAAATTCCGTCAGGTAATCTTGCACTTCATACTCCGCAAGTACACTTTCCTCAGGATTCACTCTTTCGGGAAGCAGCAAAGGTGCGATTGTAATAAGATAAATTGAGCCGGTTACAAGCACGATGAAACCGAGAGACGTGAACTCAAACATGGAAAACGAGTGTCCTATTAAACGCCCGGATACATCGCTAGCCAGAAGGTTCGTGGAGGTACCGATTAAGGTCAGCATCCCCCCTAATTGAGACGCGTAGGAAAGAGGAATAAGCACTTTAGAGGGGGAATTGTTCCCCTTCTTTGCCATTTCGGAAATAACGGGTACGAGCATCGCCACAACCGGTGTGTTGTTGATGAATCCCGAGGGCACCCCCCCCAATCCCACGGTACCCAACAGTTGTTTAAATTTATTATTTCCGGCGTAATCCGAAATTTTCCGACCAATAATCTGTATAATTCCCGACTCGCGAATGCCCTCAGCCAAAAATAACATGGCCATCACGGTAATCGTGGCCGGATTTGCAAATCCGGAAATCCCTTCCTGGGGCGAAATCTGGGTCCACGGTTCAAGGATGATGAGAGTGACCATGATTAAAATAGCTGTGACGTCAATGGGGAGCCACTCGGAATAAAACAACATGAGAGCGCCGAGAATGATTCCGAATACAACCATCATATCCGGGGTGATGGTCGATAAACTTATGACCGCGAATCCAGTAATCACGAAGTATACACCTCCTATTTAACCATTTAAACCTTCGGAACTTTACATGAGACAAGTGAAACAATATAAGAAATTGCTTTTTGATGACTTTCTTTTAATTCGATTATAGACCCTCCCAGTTGGAGATTCAAGGTATGTTCAGACTGGATTTACTCCACTTTTTGCATAACTACGTGAACCTTTCTTTAGAACCTTACAATGAAAAAACTCACATCCTAATTATCGAGGCCCCGTGGATGCTTGGTTGGACATTATTCCAATGGATAAGAATAGAATTTGATGGGATTATTCAAAAAAAGTTCCCTACTATCCAAGTTACAAAACGGTGACTTACAGAGATGTTAAAAGTTTACAGTTATACAAAACCGGCCGGTGGATGAACGGTAAGTACGAGTTATCGGAAGGGCGGGGTGGTCATATTTGGTTCTTCCATCCCATTTTTTGAGCTTGATTTACGGGGTTTGAGTAAACGAAATACTATAGAGATTAATTTATTATGCTAAAATTTTATTGGAAGGTTCTGTGCCCGGATGGATAACCCCGAATTATCGGAAGTTAACTTGATTACATCCGATTTTCTCCCTGGCCAGTTGACATAGCTCAAGGACAACCGGTTCTCTACCCCCTATACTATTATTGAAATCAGAGATAAATAAGTGAACAAAAAAAGTTTTTGGAATTATCTCATACTCAGACCCGGGAGAGTGATAAAAATTATAAATAAATCAGTGATCTTGAAGCAGGGCTCAATCCGTTCAATTCATCTTTCAGAGGAGTGATTAACAATGTTTAACAACTTTAATTTACTCGGAAAAATTGGTATTGTCTTTATCCTGCTGCTGGCCGTTTTCCTGCTGGCACCTGCAGGGCTGAGAGCTCACTGCGACAGAGTTAACGGACCGGTCGCCAAGTCAGCCCGGCAAGCCCTAAAAACTGGTCAATTCAAACCGGTCGCCATCTGGATTGGTGAAGAACAGGAAGCTGCTCTCCAAGACAGGTTCGAGAGCAGCCTCAAGGCTTACCGCGCGGGCGGACCGGGCAAAAAGGTGGCCAAAAGTTACTTCATGAGCGAAGCAATTCGCCTGCACCGGGCCGCCGAGGGAATGCCCTTCACCGGACTCAAACCAGCTTCGGAGCTTCCAATTGATCTCAAGCTGGCGGAGAAAGCCCGGGAAACCGGTGACGTCCAGCCGGTCGTCGATTTGCTCTCTTCCGAATTGGAACAAAAAGTAAAGAAGTGGTTTAAAACCAGCCGGGAGGCACGGCGACAATGGGAGCAGCAGCAGAACGTGGAAACCGGCCGCAAATGGGCGGACGCGTACGTAAAATACATCATCTACGTGCACAAGCTCTACCAGAAAATTATGGCCGGGCCGCCCCACGGAGTTGGCGGCAAATCTGCCGGTTCTCACGGTAAATAAGTCATTAAGAAATCGGCAGTGCGAACACTGATTCCCCCGCGACAGGTGTGCAGGCCAATTAACAAAATCCTGCACATCCGCCGTGAAAAGCAGGGAAATAGGAATTAATCGGATACTGGTAATTCCGGAGGTTCACACAGATCTTCTCAGATCTGGTCAAGGCCTGCTATTTTGATCATTCCGGGAATTACTACGATATGTGTCCATTGTTGATCGTAGCTGGGGTGGAAAATTCCTGAAGAACCACACACAATTGTAGCAAATAATTGTTTGATTAAATTTATCAATAGGAGTTGATTGCAATGAAGCTACAGGTGCTTGGCAAAGGCTGTTCGAAGTGTCATCAATTGGAGGAAAACGCAAAAACAGCCCTGGAAAACGCCGGGGAAGATGTTGAACTGGAAACCGTCTACGAAATCACAGAGGCTTCAGCTATGGGACTTATGGACGCCCCTGGATTGGCTGTGGACGGTGATATTAAAATTCAGGGACGAATACCGGACCCCGACGAAATTGTTTCGCTGATAAAATCTTAGTTTTACATTCAATATCTTTGTCAAAGATGGAGTGACCAAGCAATGGACTGGATTACCAGCATGGAGGCATTTGCTCAATTCTGGATAGTTGATTTTACAAAAATCATGGTTCTGATGAGTATAATGTTCTACATCCTCTCGTATCTGCGGACATACCTGACACCCGCCAGAATTTCCCGGATCCTGAACCGGTTCCCCGGAATTTCGTATCCGCTGGCCGCCGGGTTTGGAGTGCTTTCACCGTTTTGTTCCTGCTCGTCGATTCCACTCTTTCTGGGGTTTCTCGGCATGGGACTTAGCCTGGGTGTGACGCTGACATTCCTTTTGACATCCCCCATGGTAAACCTGGTCGCCCTGTCCATTTTACCCACGATGGTTGGCTTCAAGATCACCCTGATTTACCTTGTCGCGGGCGTGACAGTTGCCATTCTGACCGGAATTATTCTTCAGCTTGCCGGGTTCGAGCGGTACGTAGAACGACCCAACACGGCCACACCCCAGGAAGTTGAAGGCCAGAACCGCTGGAAAGCCGCCTGGCAGCGAACCCGGGACCAGATGAAATCGCTCACACCTTACGTGGCGGCGGGCACGGGGATCGGAGCCCTCATTCACGGTTTTGTCCCGGCCTCGCTTCTTGCCAAATACGCAACCGGCAACTTTGCGGTACCCTTGGCGGTAATCCTCGGAATTCCCCTTTATACCAATGTTCTGGCTGCGCTGCCCATAGTGGAAGCATTACTGGGCAAGGGGGTTGCTATGCCAATCGCCATCAGTTTTCTTATGAGTGCAACCGGACTTTCCATCCCGGAATTCATCATGTTAAAAAAGGTTATGGACATCCGTCTGTTGATCGGGTTAATTACCATTATTGGAACTGCAATTATTACTACCGGTTACGTTCTTTACCTCGTGTAATAATTACCAGATTAATAAGAAGATACTTCTTGACCGGTAGTTTACGCAACTCGATCAGTGCCAAATTGGTTAATTTCACACTAATTTAACCTAAGTTAAGCGGTTCTTGATCGGAGACACCCTATCTCTCTGACTCATTCTC
>CAYTSZ010000085.1:0-8565 GCA_964440635.1 uncultured bacterium | reverse complement strand
ATTTGCGGGTAGAAGTGGAGTCCACCGATGATATGAATGAATATCTGAAAGAAAAAATGGATAATGACAGCGGATATATCGGTGCGGCGGCGGTGGGCGATTATTCTCCTGAAAAAATTGCGGGTAAGGTCAAATCCGGCCAGGAAAATCTTTCTTTGAAACTGGATAAAAATCCGGATATCATCTCGGAACTTCGAAAAGATTATCCTTCTTCCGTATTAATCGGGTTTTCAGCCGACGACAGCATCGAACCTGAGATAGCCCTTGAAAAGGCGATGAATAAGAAACTGGATGCCGTTGTGTTTAATTCTCTTCGTCAGCACGATGGAGGGATGGGTTCTGAATTTAATCGCAATGTTTTTCTGGTACCGCCTGATTTTTCCAGGAGCCTGGGGAGACGCAATAAAAACGAAATAGCCCTTCAGCTTTTGCTCTGGCTCCACAAGCTAAATATTCGACCGGGAGTTGATTAACCTGTCAACTATAGAAATGAATTCCGGTGACCAGTTTTATACACAGGAAATTGCGGCCCGTTCCCATAGATGGCGGTCAGACGAGCCGGCCGAGCAGGGGGGCAGTAATAAAGGACCCAACCCCTATGAGCTTTTGCTAAGTGCTGTGGGATCCTGCGTGATGATCATCGTGCAGATGTATGCAGATCGCAAGAACTGGCCGCTTGAATCTGTCTCGGCAAAACTTTCTCACGACCGGATTCACGCTCGTGACTGCGAGGATTGCAAGTCAGAGGATGCTAAAATATCCGAGATTAAAATAGAACTTGATTTCAAGGGTGAGCTCACCGGTGAACAAAAAGAGCGTCTTCTTGAAATTTCCAGGCGCTGTCCCGTTAAAAAAACACTTGAAGGAGAAATCAAGGTTCGCTCCAGTTTGACCTGATAAGGGGAAATAAAAAAATGAACAGTTCACAACTGGCCCGGGAATTACACCTGTATTTAAACGCCATGAGAAAAATTGAACCCCCGGCTAATTTACCCGGGGAGAAACTGTCTCCCCTTGATTCGCATACCGAACAGAAAAATACAGATAAAAAAAATAAAAATAAGGAGAGCAAACTTTTGAAACAGTTAACAGAAGAGTTGCAAACCTGCGACAAATGTTCGTTGTCGGAAAACAGAACTAATGTGGTTGCCGGCCAGGGTAGTGTCAATGCAAAAATTATGGTGGTAGGGGAGGCTCCCGGTGCCGAGGAAGATAAACAGGGTATACCTTTCGTGGGTCGCTCCGGCCGGCTTTTAAGGGGCGGGTTTGAAAAAACAAACATCTCAGAAGAACTGGTGTATATAACTAATGTTGTAAAATGCCGTCCTGTTGATAACAGGAATCCCCGGGTTGAGGAACTGAAAACCTGCCGTCCTTATCTGGATCGCCAGCTTGAGCTTATCGATCCTGATGTTTTGCTTCCCCTGGGAAATTTTGGTCTGCGCTATTTTCTCGGGGAAGATAAAAATATAACAAGCGCCCGGGGTCGGGTTTATGAATGGGAAGGCCGTAAACTGGTTCCTACTTATCATCCCGCCTACATATTGCGCAACCGCACCCTGGCCCAGTCTTTTATTGACGATCTGAAACTTGCTGCTGATCAGCTTAAATGACAGAATCTTCCAGGGCCCTCAAAGTTGTATTTCTTCGCCGTAATATAGAGGAGGCTTTCACCTACCTGGCCCGTGAACCCGGCAGTTATCTTGGCTTTCCGGTAGTTGTTCCCCTGGGCAGTCAGTTGACAGTAGGGCTGGTTATAGACGAAATTGAAATTGATCCCGGCCGGGCCGCCGAACTTAAACCAGTCCGTAAAAAAATCCATGATTTTAAACCGCTTCCAGAAGATTTGATCCGTCTTGGCCGCTGGGTGGCCGAATATTATATATCCCCTGTAAATCGTGTTTTTGAAGCGATTATGCCGCCGCGTTATTTACCGCAACCTTTTAAAATATGGAGCTGCCAGAAGGATCTTTCAGATGCCGGGGTAAACAATGAGTTCAAAACTTACGCGAGCGATAATTCAGAGTTTAATCTGAATGGGATAAAGAAATTTTTTGAGAATAAAAAAGGTAAATCTCTCGAAAAATTGAATCAACTGGTAGCCGAAGGTTATTTAAAAGAAAAAATCGAGTTTAAGAAACCGGGAGTATCAGTGAGGAAGTTGAACTATATCAGTCCCGGCCGGGAGTTCGAAAATGCTGCTGGCTTAAGTGGCCGGCAAAAAGATGTGATTGAATTGCTCCGGGATACCGGCGGTTGTTTTCAGAAAGATTTTCCCGACCGGCTCAATGATACCACCGTTTTTAGGAAACTGGAAAAAAAGGGTTTAATCGAAAAGAAGAAAAAGCGCTGGCGAAGAATACCGCTTCGGGGTCTGGAAGCGAATGTTCCTGATACTCCCCACAGGTTGACTGATGAACAGCAGATGGTGCTGGATGAAATCCGTAAATCAGCCGCCGGGGGGTACAGTGCTCATCTACTGCACGGTGTGACGGGGAGCGGCAAAACCGAGATATATTTTCGTCTGGTCAGAGAAACCCTCGAAAGGGGCCAGACGGCACTTGTCCTGGTGCCCGAGATAACACTGGCCGCTTTTTTGCTGGAGAAGTTCCGCGCCCGGTTTGGAGATGAACTTGCCATATTGCACAGCGAGCTTTCAACCGGGGAGCGAAGTGACGAGTGGCGCCGGGTTCAGTCCGGCGAGGCCCGGGTTGTTCTGGGCGTGCAATCCGCAGTTTTTGCTCCGCTTTTGGATCCGGGCTTGATTATAGTTGACGAGGAACACGATAGTTCTTACAAATCCGGGCAGACCCCGCGCTATCATGCTCGTGATGTGGCGGTGGCTCGTGCTCGGTTTGCCGGCATACCGGTTTTGCTGGGCAGTGCTACCCCGGCCCTGGAGTCGGTGGCCAATGTTTTTGCAAAAAAATATAAAAAACTGGAGATGTTCAGCCGTCCGGCAGGTGGTGAACTTCCACACGTCCTGATTGAGGATTTGCGGGGCAGCGACGGTCTGCTTACCGATTCGTTGATTAAAAAGACAGGGGAGACCCTAACCGGCGGTCAGAAAGCGATCTGGTTCTTGAACAGGCGTGGGTACAGTAATTTTTTAATCTGTTCGGAATGCGGGGAGACAGTTGACTGTAACAACTGCAATATATCGCTTACCCCACATTCCAGACCGACCCGGCTTCGCTGTCATTACTGTGGGTACACCCGTCAGGTACCGAAGAACTGCTCCCATTGTGGTGAAAAATTGCAGACAGTGGGCCTGGGAACCCAGCAGCTAAATAAAAAAGCGCGTTCTCTTTTCCCCGGCCATAAGATTATTCGTATGGATGCTGATACGGTCGCCGGAAAAGACAGTCGTGTTAAACTACTTGCTGAGTTTGCAAATTCGGAATCGGGGCTTTTACTGGGCACACAGATGGTTACCAAAGGGCTGGATTTTGGGGAGGTTGATTTTGTTGGTGTTGTAAATGCAGATAGCGGACTTCAATTTCCGGATTTTCGCTCCGGGGAAAAAACATTTCAGCAACTTGTCCAGGTCTGCGGCCGTGCCGGCCGCAGCCACGGGGGAGCCACAGTACTCGTTCAGACTTACAACCCTTCTCATTACGCCATTCAACTCGGTGTCAAAGCCGATTATAATCGTTTTTACTGTAAAGAACTTGAAATGCGCAAACCACTTAATTACCCACCTTTCGCCCGGATCATAAATTTTATTGCCAGCGGCAGGGTAGAGGAAGAAGTGGTCAAAGGGTTGAATGAACTTCGCGATCATCTCCCCGCCGGTAAAGTAGAAATACTCGGACCTGTTCCCTGTGGTATCAGTTACTTGAAGGGAAAACACCGCTGGCATCTGTTAGCCCGCGGTCAGTTTTCCTCCGAATGGCGTAAATCAGCCGGCAAAGCTCTTTCCGGCCTCAACGCTTCCGCCCGTTTGAGTGTTGACGTGGACCCCGTAGAAATAGCTTAATCCAAAATCGTTAAACCCTGTTTTACCAGAGGATAAAACGGACAAGGAGAAGGGAAGACAGGGGGAATGGAAATGGCAAGGGAAAATAACGAAGAGAGGAGGAAGGGAAGCGGTGGAGGAGCAGATTCAACGGATGAATCGTGATTGAGTGATGAATAACCAGGCATTTGATAATCTTAAGAAGGTTTTAATTTAATCACAGACTCCTGTAAGTACACCGCCCTTTATTATATAATTATCGGTTATTGTACTGTGTAGTGTCCGAGTTTTTTTGGATACTGTAGTTTTTATTTGTCAGGGATGATAAAAATGGCTGGGAAACTTTGTTACTATCCGGATCCGATACTGAAGAAGAAATGCGGGAAAGTTGAACCCGGTGCGGACTACAAAGACCTTATTAAAGAGATGGAAAAGGTTTTGATAGAGGAGGAGGGGGTCGGGCTTGCCGCTCCGCAGGTGGGTGTGGATATACAGCTTTTTTTGATGCGAATGGATGAGAGTGGGAAGTTATATGAGGTTTATTTTAATCCTGAAATAATTGAAGCTGCGAATTATGAAATGGTTTCGGAATCCTGTCTTAGCTTTCCCGGCGTTTCAATTGAGGTTGAGCGTGCTCGGCGGGTTAAATTCCGGGCCCGGGTTCCTTCCGGAAAAATAGTTGAAAAAAATGTAACTGATCTGCTGGCCCAGTGTGCTCAGCACGAAATTGAGCATCTCAGTGGGATCACTCTTTTTGATAACGCGAGTCTTTCTGAAAAAATGGATATAAATGAGAAGTTAAAATCATTTAAGGAAAAAAACGAATGAGCCTGAGAATTTTATTTTTTGGAACCGCACCGTTTGGTTTTCCCGTTCTGCGCCATCTTGCCGCCCGCGAGGATGTTGAAGTTGCCGGTGTGATATCTCAGCCGGATCGTCAGCGTGGCCGCGGTCGTAAAAAACAATCCCCGCCGGTGGCCGAATATGCCCGGGAACTGGGTTTGCCACTCTATCAACCACTGGATGTGAATACCGGCGGACTTGAAATAATGGAAGAACTGGGAGATATTGATGCCGGTATTTTAATAGCTTACGGACAGTTTCTGGAACCGGAAGTTTTTACTTATCCCGTTAAAGACTGCTTTAATTTTCATGCCAGTTTACTTCCCCGCTGGCGGGGGGCGGCTCCGGTAAGACACACTTTGCTTGCCAGCGACAAAAAAACCGGGGTTAGTGTTTTTAAACTGGAGGAGGGGATGGATACCGGACCAATCTGCCGTCAGATTAGCTGTGATGTTGGCGAAAAAGAGACTTACGGGGAATTATACGAGCGGTTGAGCCGGTTGAATATTGAGGCGATGGATTTGTTGCTTGAAGATCTGCATTCCGACAATCTCAAGTTCACCCCCCAGCAGGGGAAGGCCACCTATGCTCCTCTGATCAGCAGTAAAGATGCGGCTATTGACTGGGACTGGCCTGCCCACCGGGTTGAAAGACACATTCGCGCTTTTTGTCCCGATCCCGGCGCCTATACTTTTATCAATTCAGAGCGGGTTAAAATATATCGGGCCTCGGTGGTAAAAGACGCCGCCCCGGCGGGAGAAGTGTTGAAAGTTACTCCTGAAAACCTACATATAGCCTGCGGGGAAGATGCTATTTCGATTGAAGAAATACAACCTGCCGGAGCCCGGCGGATGGAAGTAAAATCTTTTTTAGCCGGCCGGCTAAATATTCAAGAAGGAGAAAATGTGATTTCCGATGAACTGGCTTGATTATTTGATTATTGCTGTTCTGTTAGTGAGCACTTTCTGGAGTTTCCGCCGCGGATTCATACTGGAACTTTTTGGTTTTCTGGCCCTTGTCCTCGGGGTGCTGATTGCGGTTATTTTCTATCCGCTTGCCGGGCCTCTTTTTGGATTCTTTTTGACCGATCCGGAATTAATAAATATTTTTTCGTTTACTTCTGTTTTTGTTCTATCGGCGGTGGCTCTTTATCTGACAGGGCTTTTTCTGCATAAATTCATTCATTTTATCAAACTTGGTTTTATTGACCGAACGCTGGGAGCATTTATGGGATTTCTTCGCGGATTAGTCATAGTAGTGGTTATTCTTGTTAGTGTAGTGGCCACTTCGGGTTCCAACCCGCCCGTTTATTTGCGCAGATCAACCATAAGCCGTACGCTTGTTTCGTTCAGTAAAAATACAATGGACAAGATTCCGCTTGTCTTTAATAATGTTAAACAGGACTACGGACCGCGACTGGAAGAATGGGTGGAAAGAGTTAAAGATAATATTCCGAAAAGAAATTGAATGTTCAGAGTGAATTATATGGTGTGGCGGGAAGTATTGAAATTTTTGCTTACTGATAGAACCTATTTTTTGTGAAAACCGTGATTAAAGGAAATTTAAGTTATGAGTGATTATTGTCTTAAAAAAGCCCGTGAGGCTCTTTTTGACGGAGAGCTTAATAGGGCGGTAGAAGTTTTAAAAGATAGAATCCGACGGGATTCTTACTGGGCTCAGGGGCATCTTTTGCTGGGGGATATTTATTTAATTAAGTTAAAACATTACGTGTATGCTCTGGTTGAATATCGTAAGTTAAAAAAAATAAAACAGGAGCTAACTTCACAGGAAAAAATCAGGCTGGCTTATGCCTATTACAAACGAGATTTCCCGGAAAAAGTTTTTGAAATTTTAGATACGCTGGAAAAGGAAACACTACCAGAAAGTTTTGAGATTATTGATAAACAGTTTCCTACTTCTGAACTGATAGAGGAAATGAGAGGGTTTTCCCGGGAAAAAATTAATAATAACCAGGATAAATATTATGAACGAAATATGCGCAAAGGCCGGGAGTATATGCAGGTTGGTGATTTTTTTCGCGCTCAGAAATCTTTTGAAAAAGCACTGGAACTAAACGAGGAGCCTTCTTTATGGCTCGAACTGGCTCGCTGTCAGATACAGCGAGTTAATTTCAGCGAGGCTATAAAAAATTTGAAAAAAGCTTCCGCTGATCCGCGCTTTGCCGTTGAAGCACAGGATTTGCTCCGGGATGTTTATCATCGTCTTGGTTTACCTGTGAACTACGATCAACCTTCTACTGCTGAGGAAAATGATAGAAAAAGAAAAACAGGTTAAACAGGGTTTTAGTCTGTTTTAAACTTGTGATTTTAAATTTTTAGACCCGTAGATTAAAATAATTTTAAATCGATTCCGCCGGAGAGAAAATCGGTAAAAAACAGGAAGTAAGGGCGGGAAAACAGATGGAAAAATCGGAATTAATACTCTTCCGGTCTGCCCTCTTCTTATTTTCCAGTTTTTAATTAATGGGTGTCATGTTACCCTATCTGTTTGATTAGATGTACCTAACTTTATTTATGGAGTGATATGAAAAATGGTTGTTAATGGTGAACCGTTTCTTTTTACCTCGGAGTCTGTAACCGAGGGTCATCCCGATAAGATGGCAGATCAGATCAGTGATGCTGTTCTTGATGCGATGTTTGAACAGGATCCCATGAGTCGTGTTGCCTGTGAAACTTCTATTTCTACCGGGTTGGTTCTTTTAACCGGTGAGATAACTACGGACGCTGATGTTTCTTACAATGAGATAGTCCGGGAGACAATTCGTGAAATAGGTTATACGAACAGCGAGATGGGTTTTGACGCCGACACCTGTTCGGTGATGGTTGCCCTGGATAAACAGTCCCGGGATATCGCGATGGGAGTTGACACCGGTGGTGCCGGAGACCAGGGTTTAATGTTTGGTTATGCCTGCCGGGAAACAGAAGAATTAATGCCCGCCCCGATTATGCTTTCACATCGTCTTACCATGGGTTTGACCCGTTTGAGAAAAGAAGACAAAGTTGAATTTTTGCGTCCCGACGGTAAAAGCCAGGTTACTGTAAGATATGAAGACGGCGAACCGGTTGAGGTGGATTCCGTGGTTGTTTCTACCCAGCATACTCCGGATGTTAGCCAGGAGGAAATTCAGGAGGTTGTCGAAAATAAACTGATCCGGAAAGTAATACCCGGTGATTTGATGAATGATGATGTGAAAATTTATGTTAATCCTACCGGTAGGTTTGTTCGCGGTGGTCCGTATGGAGACGCCGGACTCACCGGTCGGAAAATTATTGTTGATACTTACGGTGGTTACTGCAGCCACGGTGGAGGAGCTTTTTCCGGTAAAGATCCGACAAAAGTTGATCGCAGTGCAACTTACGGAGCCCGTTATGTGGCCAAAAATGTTGTGGCTTCCGGACTTGCTGATCGCTGTACTGTTCAGCTTGCCTATGCTATCGGGGTGAAAGATCCTGTTTCGGTTCTTATAAACACCCACGATACTGCCGAAGTTTCTCACGAAGAACTGGAAAAAGCGGTGCGTAAAGAGTTTGATCTTACTCCGGATGGTTTAATAGAGCAGCTTGACCTTCGCCGCCCGATTTATCGCCAGACTGCAGCTTACGGCCACTTTGGACGTGACCATACTCAGGGTTTCTCGTGGGAAAAAACTGACCGCGCCGATGCTCTGCGGGAGCATTTTTAGCCCACATTATGCACGAAATCAGAGATTTCTTAGCATAAGGTGTCCCTGCGGGACAGCCCTC
>CAYTSZ010000084.1:0-8646 GCA_964440635.1 uncultured bacterium | reverse complement strand
CTGCGAGAATGAGTCAGAGAGATAGGGTGTCTCCGATCAAGAATCGCTCAATTTAAGTATAATTACCTTCACGACTTACGTCCGAATCCGGTAATTAAAGCGGTTCGAAAGTATCCGGCGGGTAAATATTCTGGCCGGCGGAGTCCAGAGTAATAAAAATCATTCTGGACTCCGCTTCTTAACAGGGAATTTTTACCCGTTTTTCCAAACACCGGTTTCTTTCTACCCACAACCTCCCCTTATAACAGCCACCTGACTTCTAAACCCAACCCAGGGTCCAGGTACAATTTTTGCTTTATAATTATATAAAATAACTATTTTGTTCAAAAAGGAGGTCAAGCATGGCAGCCACTGGTCAAGAAACCGGAGTCCAGGTCCGACCACGCCGGTTGGAAACTGGTTCCACACTTGCAAAAGCCGTATATAGCCGGGACGGATCTCGTCTGTTTCCCGAGGGCAAGGAGTTGCAGGCGCCGGATATTGAAAAACTTAAAAACTGGAAAATCCGCTACGTCTACATAACCACAAAAGAAACCGATGACAAGGAAGACGTACGTAAGGCGTCTTAAACCGGTTAATAAACTATTTTATTCTAACTTAAAAATTCCTACGTTTATTAATCCACACCAAAAATTTGCACCCTAACAGGCGTATTATCACCCCTGTTTACTTCAAGTTCAATTTCCAACCCGAGCGGGAGAAAATCCAGTTCGTAGTTTATAGTTCATCGTTCCAATTTAAAGTAAAGCCCCATAAGTCAAAATCAATTGATTCCGGCTCGCACTGTTCTTACACATCCTTGTGTTCGCAGCATTAGCACATCCGTGTACGTCAGGTGCCGGCATGACGATCAAAATAAAAATCTTGAGTCAAACTCCTTTTCACCACAGAAAATAAAACGGACAAGGTGCGTGGGAAACAATATAGACGGGAAGAAACAGCAACAACGTCAAAACAATTTTACCACAGAGGTCACGGTGGGACACGGAGGTAAAAACAGACAAGGAGACAGGGAGAATGGGAGACAAGGAGCAACTGCAACATCAAAGTCAAAGACTGTTTAAACACAGAGGTCGCAGAGATCACGGAGGAAATTCAAAAGATTTTGAGAAGGGGGAACGTCAAAACCCTCTTGGCTCGCAGATTAACGTAAATATTCGCAGATTTTTTTATAACCCCTCTAATTTTTTCCCTCTTCCAATTTTATGTTTTTATCTGCGTTCACCTGCGTTAATCTGCGAGCCAATATCTTTATGTTTTTCTGTTTGTTTTAGTTTGGTAGATTAACATAAAATCAATACCCACCTCGATGGATTCTACCGGTATGGGCACACCTACCGCTATTTTTCAAAGCGGCTCATGGTAATTTTATTCAGTTATTCGGGAAAAATTACGATAAAATAGATAGAGGTCTACTCCAGCCCGCAGGGATACATCCTCACGCGAGGGTGGTCCGGCGTAATGGATAAAAGTTTTTCGGGGAGAGAAATTAATATTAGTCAGAGGACAGAGTTGCATACAGGTATTACTTTTTTTTCGGCGCGGTGTTATCGCTGGCTACTGGCGGCGGTTTTACCGATGCTAATTTTATGTCCAATCAGTGGGGATTGTGCGCCCCGGCAACAGCCACCGCTTCCGGAATTTGAACTCCGGGTGGAAGAAATTTCCGGCCAGCCGCTCTACCAGGGTCCCGAGCAGACCAGTTTCAAACCCTTAAAAGAAAACCAGGTGATCGAAGAGGGCGGACTGTTGCAAAATCAGGGCGGTAAAACTTCCCTGACAATTGCTGGCAGTCTCCATCTGGTAATTGAAAACGAAACAAAGGTTATCTTTGATCAGCTTCAGCAATCATTTAAAACGCGGGGGTTATTACTGGCCAGGGAGGAATACACACTGCGGCAGATTGAAATAGAACTTATAAAAGGCGATATTAAAGCCCGGACACGTCATCATGATAATGTAAGCACTGATTTTCGTGTAAAAACTCTGACCGCTGTCGCAGGAATACGGGGAACCACAATTCACTGCAGCAGTGATTTCGAGGGAAAAACCACGGTCAAGGTTCTGGACGGTTATCTGAGTTTCTATAACCGTTTTCAGCCCGAATACAAAAAAATGCTGGGGCCGGGATTCCAGAGCACCATAAGTTCTAAAGAAGACAGGCCCAGTGAACCGACTCCCCTCACCTCCGAGGAAACAGAGAAATTATATGAATTTAGAAAGACAGCTTCCAGCCACCTGCTGATGCCTCCTTATTTAAAGTCTATGGAATTAAACAAAGAACCTTTTGACTTCAGAAACGGGAAATTTTCGATTGTTTATAACTATCCTCGCCCCGACACTTTAATACTCAGCGGCGAGGCAAAAATTAGAGAACAGCGAGCCGCCATTTCAGAAATTGATGTTTTAATCCACGGTCAGCGCACACAACCGGCCGGACTTGAAAACTGGGAGCTGCCCTTTACCATTACCCCGCCACCTGAGAAAGAGAAAATAGATATAACAGGACAGGTGACCGTTCGTGATGACCTGGGGTCGGCTTCACAACCCCACCCTTTTGAGATAACTCTTTTTCATCCGGAAAAAGAAAAAACTATCCCCGAAGATTTACTTAAAGGAAACGTTCCGGTGGTAATCGAACAGATCGGAAAAACAGATCCTGAAAATATAGATTTCCCCCATCAGATAAGCAGTCTTGAACTTCGCCGGCTGCCCTGGGAAGGCCACAGCGATACCGGCCCTCTCGCTTACCCGGGCGGAATACGGATAACCGGAAGCGTAAATACCGACTCCGCCGTGGCCGGAGTGGCTTACACTCTTGACGGTGGATATGAGTGGCAGAAAACTGAAGGCAAAAAACACTGGCAGCTAACCATCCCCGACAGTCTTTTGCGCAGACAAAAAAAGATGACTGTTAAAATTGTAGCCTGGACCGAAGGCGGTTACATCGGCGACGGTATTTCTGTTGGCCCATTTGTTTTTAAGGAAACCAGGCTGCCGTATCCCTTCGAATATCCGATTGGTGAACTAAAACCCCGCATAACTTCGGTGGGACCGCTGACAGAGCCTGACTTTCCCCTTGAATTAAACAATGCTCAACTGGCGGGGGAAAAATTAACCGTTCACGGGACGATTAAAGCTGAAACTGAAATTGCAGGGGTCGTTTACCGGGTGAACAAAGAGCAATGGCTCAAACCACGCGGTACTAAAAACTGGGAGTTCGATCTGCCCTCCGGCCGCTCAAATGAATTTTACCTGGAAATAATAGGCTGGAGCACGGATGGTTTTATCAGCAAACCCCTGACTGCAAAGATTAATTTCGATTACCAGGAGCCCACACTGCCGCGGGATTACAAGCGCACTGCGATGCCACTGAAGGTCCGCTCTATAGCATCTTTCCCGGTTGACGAACTGGAATTCCCCTTTCACACTTATCGGGATGACGCCGAAGCTAACGGACTGGCTATCCGGGGAAATATCGAGGTTGACACTCCCCTGGAAGGAATGGCTATCAGTCTGGACGGCGGGAAAAGCTGGGACAGGATTAATCCGGCCCGCAAGTGGGTTTTTACCCTCCCCCATAAAATTTCCCGCAGCTTCGATCAGGTTCAGATACTGGCCTGGACCGTAGATGGGCGGATCAGCCCACCGCTTGAATTGGAGACCATAGAACACAGCCGGCAAACAATTAACAATGCTCTGCGCCAACAGTTTGCAACATTCTGGAGGGTTTTTGAAAGTCGCGATCTGCGCGGGATATTAGAAAAAGTTAATGACAATTTCATCTTCAGGGATAATGAAAGCGGGGCTTATAAAGAAAAAGATGAATTTCGCTGGTTTCTTAAAGATCTGTTCAGAGAAATCCGCAACCTTGATGTTAACTACTCTGTAAAAAATGTTCGTTCAGGAGCTGAATTTGCAGTTTTAAACAGCCAGTTGGAATGGAAAGGAATTTTTGATCGCCCCAATATGCCGTTTATAATGTTTGGCCGGGATGTTTCTTTTGATTTTGAGCGCAAAGCCGACGGCCTGTTCACTCTGAACAGTATGCGCAACTTCCCGCCGGTTGTTTTCCTTTTCAATCGCCGGGGAATAAGAATACCTGATTTTGGCGGTATTTCCCTGAAAGAACTTACTGTCAGCCGCTCCACGTCTGATGTTGATATCCTGGCCGAGGTAACCACGCCTGACTTCACGGCCAACTACGCTTCACTCGGACTGGGCGGGGATATTGTCGCCGGCGGAATTATGGAATTAAGAGCACACCGTTTTTCTTCTGTACGAACCATTCCGGATATCAACCGGAGTTACCGGCGCAATCAGCCAATCAGCAGGGGCGAATTTTACGCGGTCAACATCGAAAATGACTTTGGTGACCCGGCGACCGCGCTCATTAAAATAGTTGCTGTCAGACCGGATTATATAGAAATACAGATTATCTCCGGCAGACCGGCGCCCGGTGAACAACAGCGGGCCATAACCAATTACCGGGAGGTGGACCCTTTTGAATAAAACCGGGTCATTCATATCTTTTATGACAATAATATGTGGCTTGACGCTCTGTTTTTTAAATACATTGGCCGCAGCAAATGATAAAATTATCTATGAAAACGGGGGCCAACCCCTGAGGTTTGCCCGCAATTTTCGTTTTGAACCTGATAATAATTATCAAAATACTGAAAACACGGTTAAAACCAACCGAAATACGGATAGAAAAAATATTGCAAATGATATAAACGGCTTTTTTGTCGGTTTGACCTATCCCGGCGTAACAGCCGGTTATCAGGGACAAAAATTTGGTCTCGAAATACGTACTTTTCTGGACAGCGAAATAAAAGTTTACGGACCACGCTTTACTCATTATGCAGCCGATTTTAAGGGAGGAAAACTTTACTGGGGAATTGATCTTTTCAAAATCAGTGAATTCGAGGGTGACCTGACCGAGGGTGATGGTCTTATGTATGGAGCATTTATTGGGATTCAAAAATACCTTGGTTCACGTTTTTCTCTGACGCTTGATTCTGGTCCCTACAACATTGCGCTGGAGGACAATCTTTCGGGCAAAGATGTGAACGGGCTGGAATTTGTGGTTAACACGGGATTGAATTTCCATTTTTAAGGAATTTATATATGAGATTTAAAAAATCACTGCTGATTTTTTATTTAATACTTCTATTTGTATCGCTCTTCGCAGTCGAGGGTGTTGCTGCCCCCATTTTGCCCGAGAACCGGATTGAAGTGGCCGGCATATCCTTCGGACCAATTCGAGCTATAGAAAGAAAAGTGGACGAACTGGACGATATTGCAGATAAACACTGGAAGGGTTTATGGAACACCAGTGGATGCACCAGCACGGAAGACAATATGACAGACTACAACTGCGAGCATTCTGATCCTGATTTCCCCTCCAAGGTTCTTAATTACTGGGCCTCCAATCCTTCTGACCGCCCTGATAATTTTGCCGTCGCAGTCGTCAGCGGGGCCGAAAACAGTCCGGAAACACCAAACGATACCCTGACCACCACCAGCTACGGCTGGCGTTATAAAACCGGAGGGGCAATATCTTCAGTAGCCGCAGTTAATTTCAAAAACTATATTTTTATCAACTCCCACGATGGAAAAATATACTCTTTCCTTCCCAACGGCACCCTGCGGGATGAATTCAAAGTTTCCTATCTGGAGAATAGCCCCGAAAACGTAGGAGCCATTTATGCTTCGCCGGCCATCGGAGCCCATAACAACCTTTATTTCGGAAGCCAGTCCGGGCTGTTTTTCTCAATCAATGGCGATACCGGAGTTCTCAACTGGATGAGTTCAAACATAGGAGACTGGATTTACGCCTCGGCCGCCATAGGACCGGACAATACCACTTATATCGGTGCACGCAATGGCCTGGTTTATGCTTTTGATGACAGCGACAGCACACCACGCTGGAGTTATAACGCGGGGGCCGAAATTATCTCTTCGGCGGCGGTTGGAGCAATCGGCGGCGACACAATAATATATTTTGGCGACCGGGACGGCTACCTGCACGCCGTTAGGGACAATGGCGCCAGTGCCACAGTAATGTGGACCTATAAAACGGGAGGCGGAATTAAATCCTCACCGGCTCTTGATGCGGCCGGAAACATATATTTTGGCAGTGATGATGGATATTTTTATGCTCTCAACCCCGACGGTAGTTTGAAGTGGGAAACCCAGGTTGGCGATGCTGTATCTTCCTCCGCGGCGCTGGGCAGTGATTCCACTGTTTACGCAGGTTGCTGGGACGGAAAATTATATGCATTCAATCACCAGACCGGAGATATCCGCTGGACCTTTACTACCGGAGCAAGAATAACATCCAGTCCCCTGGTTGCCCGCAGCGGGGATTCGGAAACAATTTATTTTGGCAGTGCGGACAAATACTTATACGCGGTTTCCGACAGCGGAACCGGCCTCTGGAAATTAAAAGCCGAAGCAGAAATAAGCTCCAGCCCGGCGTTTGTTAACAAAAAAATAATTTTCGCCGACAACGATGGTTACGTCTACGGAGTGGACAGCAAAATGCAGGCCCTTGCCTCTTCGAGCTGGCCCAAGCACCGCCGGGACGCTACCAACTCCGGTTCGGTTCTAACCCCCGAGTTTTCCCCCTGGACCGGACCAATCTGGTATGTGAACAGCGACAGCACCGCCGGAGGAGCAATCACCACTGCAGGCGGTGACGACGAGAACACAGGCGGACCGGAAGATCCTTTCCGCACCGTCGGTCGCGCTCTCGAAGAAGCCAGCAGCGGAGAAACCATCTATATAGACATTGGAACTTACAACGAACAGGTAATAGTCGATACCCCCGGACTCACCTTCCGCGGGGTCGGTCCCGACAGCACTATCTTTGATTTTGCCGACAGTTCCGCGGCAACCGGTGCTGTTGCCTTTAGCTCTGAAAACCTGAACAACCTGAGCATACGCGAAATCGGGATACAAAATTACCACCGCGGAATATCGATTACCGGAGCCACAGGAGCTTCAATTGATACGGTCGGCGTACAATACTGTAGCGACGGAATTTATTTTTCCGGCAGTCAGCTAACCGCCCGGAGCTTACTTTTGCAAAACAATGATTCCGCACCACTCAAACTCGACGCCGGCAATAGCATCCTGGATCAACTTACCATCTGGAATAATAATGCGCCGGGCATCATAATAGAAAACGGAACAGGTAACAGTCTGAAAAACAGCCTTATTGAAAACAACACAGACAGCGCTATCGTATTAACGGCAGGCAGCAATAATAGAATCTATTCAAACCGTATAACCACGAATGGCGCCGGAATAGCAGTCAACAGCGGAAATACAAACAACATATTCCAGAACAGCTTCGAAAATAACAGCGGATATCAGCTTGTTTTAAATTCTCTGACCCAGGATAACGTAATTGAAAAAAATAATTTCGAATCAGACAGCGCCGTCCTTGATTTAAACACCCAGCACAGTTTAATTAACAACTGGTGGAATAACACAGACCAAGCAACAATCTCCGGCCAGCTCACCGGCAGTGATACTTTCATTCCCTACCGGTTGGGCAGGGTGGATACCGATCCGCTCGGTGACAGCATTGCCCCCACGACACCACAGATTACCGCTGATACACCGGGAAGTTACTATGCGATTTTAAACTGGCAGGAAATAACAACCAATGAAGATGGTTCGGCTATAACTGACTTCGAAGCTTACAGAATTTACAGGACTACATACGACACGGAAACCGACTGGAAGCAAAACGCTACACTTGCCGGCGAGATAACGGATATTACCACCACAACCTTTATAGATACCGGTCTGCGTAACAATGGTGTTTATCACTACCGGATAACGGCTGTAGACAACAACACGCCGGAAAATGAATCCTACTTCAGTGACAGCACAACCGTAACTCCATACCACCAGGGACCGACCTGGTATGTAAACGACAACGATGCGGACAGTTATTTCACAACCGCAATAGGCAATGATACTAACAGCGGCGGTCCACAAGATCCGTTCAGAACAATCTCCCGCGCGCTGCAATCTGCAAACCAGGGCGAAACAATACAGATAGATATAGGAACCTACAGTGAAACCGTGGTCATTGACAGTCCCGATAGCCACAATAACCTGACGATAACTGGTTACGATTCCAGCCCGACAGGAACGGTGCTGGACTTCGGCGACAGTTCGGCCGGTGCAACCGGTTTTGATATAACAGGAATTGAAGGAATAACAATTAATAACTTGCTTATTAGAGAATTTGACCGGGGAATTAAATTTAACAATGTGATTAATTCCGAAATAAGCAATATAAACCTGGAATATATATGGGAAGCAAGCATCGATCTGTCGGCATCCAATAACAATGTAATTTATAACAATAAAATGAATATCGCCAGAAATTACTTTCACGTAAAATTAAATGGTTCAGAAAATAATCAGATATCAAGTAATTATCTGTATGGCGGGCGAATGCGCTTTGAAAACCTGTCCAATAACAACACTATCTCCAGCAATACCCTAAAAGAACCCGAGCAAAGCAGTTTTTCACTCAATAATTCTCAAAATAACCAATTTATAGATAATTCCAGTATTAACATTACAGGAAACCCACTGGCAGGTTTCAGGGTAGAAGAC
>CAYTSZ010000083.1:0-8650 GCA_964440635.1 uncultured bacterium | reverse complement strand
AGGATTTAAAAAGTATTCATAACAAAAAGACCGGTGCCCTGATTACCGATTGTCTTGTCGCCGGTGGATTGGCCGGAGGAGTCTCGGAAGAACAGCTCTCTGCTCTTACGGATTTTGGTAAAAAGATAGGTCTGGCTTTCCAGATAAAAGATGATCTACTTGATCTTTCGAGTGATTTTGAAACCCTGGGAAAAGATGTCAATTCCGATATTACCGAGAACAAGTTAACCTACCCCCGTTTGCTGGGAGAAGAAGAATCTGTCCGGTTGCTCAACAGAATGATTGAGGAAGCGGAGAAGGAACTGTTGATAGTGGGAGATGGTGCCTCCCGGCTGGTTTCCCTGGCCCGCGTAATAGTGGAGAGAGATCATTGAATGGGCTGGAAACATTTTATCTATTAACCGCCGCCCGGTGGAGGGTCTGAGCCGGTAATCCATTTTGAAGATACCATAGATTTTGGGTCTGCGGTCATTACGTTTACTTGCTCGGAATGACGTTAGAAGTTTTTGGGAGTCGGGTGGGGATGATTGTAAATTTGTCTTTGATCTCATATTATTTACAGTAACCGGTATTTAGTGGGATAATCAGTTTGTGATATAATGGGTGATCATATCTACCGGTAACACTGAATTTTTAAATTGTATGGCGGATGGAAATTAAGGAGGATAAAAGTGGAATATAAAATAGAGGATATCGATTCCCCGCAAGATCTAAAAAAGATACCTGAAGAAAATCTGCAGGAATTTGCCCAGAATTGCCGTGAAAGATTGATTGAAGTTGTTTCCCGGTCCGGCGGTCACTTCGGTCCCAATCTGGGGGTAGTGGAACTTACGGTTGCCCTGCATTATATTTTTGATTCTCCCCGGGACAAGCTGATCTGGGATGTTGGTCACCAGGGTTACATTCATAAAATGCTTACCGGACGTAATAAACAACTGGAGAATATTCGCAAAAAAGGGGGGATCAGCGGCTTTCTCAAGCGCTCGGAGTCGGAACATGATATTTTCAATGCCGGGCATGCTTCAACCTCCATTTCAGCCGCCACCGGTGTGGCCGAAGCATTAGCTCGTCAGAAAAAAGATGACGAGGTTCTGGCGATTATTGGCGATGGTGCCCTGACCGGTGGTCTGGCCTATGAGGGTCTGAACAATGCCGGCTGGGAGAAGTCGAATTTAATTGTAGTGTTAAACGATAACGGGATGGCTATTGCTGAGAATGTGGGAGCAATCAACGAATATTTTGACCGAATAATTCATATGCCCGCTTACGAACAGGTAAAAGATAATATTGAACGGTTATTTAATATTTTACCCAAGTTCGGGCGCAAAGCGCTGCGTTTCAGCCGGAAAATGGAAAAAAGTGTGAAAAATCTTGTTGTGCCCCGCTTGATGTTTGAAGAACTCGGGTTTAAATATTTTGGCCCCGTGGATGGACATAATGTGTCCAAATTAGTTGCGGAATTCCAACGTGTAAAAGAATATGACGGCCCCCGTTTTGTTCATGTGGTCACTGAAAAAGGGCACGGTTATAAACCGGCCATTGAGGATATGTATGCGAGTCATGCCACAAGTCCTTTTGAAGTGGAAACCGGGCGCCCGTCCCCGGACGCTGAGGCTTCCCCCGTTCTCTGGTCCCAGAGGGTTGGCGAAACTCTGGCCGCTTTAGGACACAAACACAGTGATCTGCATGTTATTACTGGTGCGATGAAGAAAGGAACCGGGACAGTTAAATTTGAAGAGGAACATCCCGAACGCTTCTATGACGTGGGAATTGCAGAAGAACACGCAGTTACGTTTGCCGGAGGGCTTGCCAGCCAGGGAGAAAAACCTGCTGTCTGTATCTATTCCACATTCCTGCAGCGGGCTTACGATCAAATATTTCATGACGTTTGTTTGATGAATCTTCCGGTGAAGTTTTTTCTGGATCGTGCCGGGTTGGTCGGAGGCGACGGTGAGACACATCAGGGATTGTTTGACCTCGTGTATCTGCGTTCTCTGCCTGAGATTGTTGTTGGTGCTCCGGGTGACGATATAGCCCTGCAGCATTTTATTAAGACGGCAGTTGAATACGATGAACATCCGATCGCAATTCGCTATCCCCGCTCTGAAGTAAGTTCGCAAAAACCGCTGGATACCAGTGAACTTGAAAAAATAGAGGTAGGGAGGGCGATAAAGGAAAGGGAAGGGACGGATGTCGCCATCATTGCCCTTGGTGCTCCGGTGGAGGCGGCACGGAAAGCCACAAAGATGTTGGTGGATGAGGGCATTGATGTTGAACTGATAAACGCCCGCTGGTTAAAACCGCTGGATGAGCGTTTGATTCTCGAGGCCGCGCGCCGGTGCGATAGAATTGTTACGGTAGAAGAAGGGATACTGCGGGGAGGATTCGGGAGCGCGGTTCTTGAATTATTAAATGACCGGGGACTTAAAGTTCCTGCCCGCAGAATGGGTGTCCCCCGGGGCATAGTTCCCCACGGCGACCGCGAAAAATTTCTGGAAGAGTTCGGGCTGACTGCAGAGGGTATAGCAGAGCAAGTCCGGGCCTTTGCCACTTCCTGAAATCCAGCTTTGAAACGGGTTAATCTGGCCGAACTTCTTGTAGAAAGAGAACTGGCCCGGGATATTGAAGAGGCAAAAGCTTTAATAGAGAACAAAAAAATATGGGTTGCCGGATTTCCAATCGCCAATCCCTCCTCGCTTGTGCAACCGGAAGCTCATATTGAAGTGAAAGGTACAGAAAAAAAATGGGCCTCCCGTTCCGGGGAAAAAATATGGAAATTTATTGAAGAGGGCTGGATAGAACCGCAGGGGAAAATATGTATCGATGTGGGTGCTTCCACCGGGGGGTTCACCGATGCTCTTCTTAGGGCTGGCGCAAAAAAAATATATGCGGTGGACGTGGGCTACGGTCAACTTCTTTATCGCCTGCGTCGTGACAAGCATGTCGAGGTACTGGATCGTTACAATTTCAGATATGCTGATCCTGAAGATTTTCAGCCATCGCCGGAAGTATTCAGTATGGATGTTTCTTTTATTTCCACTCTCAAATTGGTCGAATCCTTAAACGAAGTGATGTGTTCCAGTGCGGAGGGGCTGGTGTTAATCAAACCACAGTTTGAAGCTCCGCCGGAAATTCTCGAGGAAGGTATAGTAACGGATTCTGCCCTTCGTAAGAAAACTGTAGACAGGGTGGTATCCGGCTGGCAAAAAAAGGGCTGGCAGTGTGAGAAACTATCCCCCGCTCCGCTTAAAGGAACCACCGGCAATGTTGAATTTATCGCAAAGATGAGCAGGCGGGAATAAATATTTGGTTTTACCTGAATTGGACGGTTTTTACGCGAAGATAACATAACTCTCTGGCTCATTCGCGCAGCCCTCCGGGCTGCTGTGAGGAATGTATACCCCAATTCAAGCCCCTCCAGGGCTTTGGGATATATATAATACCGCCAGAGAGTAATGTCATCTCCTTGTCACCCGTAGGTTGGGAGAGAATGAGTAAATAAGATATTTGACATCCTCTCGCTCAAAACCGCTCAGATTAGATTTTAATATTTGTTGATAAATATCAACTCCTGATTCCCGCTGATAATCAAAAATTTGTTTAGGTGTGGGTTGGGTAGATAATTTGATATAATTTAAAGGTTGCCGGGTGGTGTTTCAGGTTATGTGGGAAATATTTTCTTTTTATCCTCATTCTCAGCCAGCATCCCTGCTGGCTTCCGAGGAAAATCCGCTTGTTTATGGCCCTCCGGGCCACAATCGGATTTGAAACCGGAAAAAAGAGAATATAACCCACACGTTGATTTTACACAATAAATGGGACGTGCTTGGTTGATAGGAGAGAAAACAAGACGAACTAAAAGTCAGGTGGAATTAGTATGCTTGAGTATCTGTCTATTAAAAATCTGGCTTTGATTGAAGAAATCGAAGTGGAGTTTGGGCCGGGTCTTAATGTAATTACCGGTGTAACCGGTGCCGGTAAAACGCTTCTGTTGAAGGCTCTACAGCTCTGCCTGGGCGAGAGAGCTGATTATGATCTTCTGTCCAGTGATGAGGAAGAAGCCGGGATTTCCGTAATATTTAGTGGTATCCCCGATGATATTCTGCCTCCCGCCTGGGCTGATAGCGGTGAAATTCATTTACGCAGGGTTCTGAAAGAGGCCCGGAGAAGTCCGGCTTATCTTAATGACCAGCGGGTGCGGCTGGAAACCCTGCAGCAGCTTCAGGGTGAGCTGATAGATTTTCACGGCCAGCACGAAGGCCAGGCCGTATTTGAGGCTGAATTTCCCCGCCGGGTCCTGGATAGATACGGTGAATATGACGGACTGCTGGAAGAATATAGAGATGTTTATAAAAAATATGCGAAACTCCGTCAGGAAAAAGAAAAACTGGAGGATCCCGACTCCTCATACCGTCAGCGCCTGCAGTTGCTGTCCTATCAGGTGCGGGAGCTGGATGAGTTTGAACCCCGGACCGGTGAATGGGAAGAAATAGAAGATCGCCGCCGGGAATTGGAATCGGCAGAAGAAATCGACAGTCAGCTCCGGCAGGCACTTGGGCTGCTGGAGGCGGAGCGTTCTTTGCCGGAGCTTATGAACGAACTGGGTCTGAATATTGAAAAAGTTGGCCGGTTCAGAGAGGAACTCGCCGTCTGGACCCCCGAGATTGATGATATTAAATCCAGGCTTGAAGAGCTGCGCCGCCAGCTTCACGAGACGCGAGAAAAGATGTCCCATTCTGAGATGGAATATGAACAGTTGCTTGATCGTCGCGGTAACTGGTTGCAGTTGGCCCGGAAGCACAATCTCCCGCCCGAGAGCCTGGCCGACCACTACCTGGAGGTAAAAGAAGAATTAGATGCTTTAAAAGACCGTGAAAACCGTCTGGAAGAACTTGCTGAGGAGATTAAAAAATATCGAAAACAGTTAGATTCCCTGGGAGATAAATTATCCCGTGAGCGTCTGAAAACGGCCAGAAAACTTGAAAAACAGGTTTTGAAACGTCTAAAACTTTTAAAACTGGAAGAGGCGGTTTTTAAAATAGAAGTGGAACCGGTTGAACCGGGTCCATACGGTAAGGACCGTGTGGGCTGGTTGTTTGCCTCCCATTCTTCGGCTGAACCGGGTCACTTTTCGGACAGGGTTTCCGGCGGGGAAATTTCCCGGGTGCTGCTGGCCATCAAATCTTCTCTCGCCGAGGCAGATACGACGCCGGTATTAGTGTTTGACGAGATTGATACCGGTATTTCAGGCGAGGAAGCCGATAGCGTTGGCAGACTGTTGTCGGAGCTGTCGGAATTTCATCAGATTATATGTATAACTCATCTCCCGCTGGTAGCCGCCCGGGCCGATCATCATATTTTATTGAATCGCCGGGACAGCAAAAACGAAGTTGTGATTGATGCAGATATTATGGATGAAAAAGGAAAAATAGAGGAACTGAGCCGGCTTATTTCCGGCGATCAACAATCGGAGGTTTCCCGTCGCCAGGCCCGTCAACTGCTGGAAGGTTGATGTTAATTTAACAGCCAAGACGTGATTAGGTGATTAAGTGACTGGGTGATGAGGTAACGGTAAAAATAACTTCAACGGCGGGATGTTGTTTGGTTTTAACTATAAACTACGAACGATGAACTGTGTTTTAGGAACTTTTAACTGATTTATTTTCTGGAGGTATTACATTGTCTAATCCGGCTGATATACTGTTGACGGTGGTTGTTTTCGCTTTTGCTATCAGTTCGCACGAATCTATGCATGCTTATGCGGCCTATCGCTGCGGGGATTCCACTGCCAAACAGAGGGGCAGGATATCATTGAATCCACTGGTTCACATGGATCCGGTGGGAACTGTTATAGTTCCTGCATTCCTGATTTTAACAGGGTCGCCTGTTTTTGGCTGGGCGAACCCGGTGCCGGTTAATCCTGCTAATTTAAATAAACCGTGGCGGGATAAAGCTATTGTGGCTGCCGCGGGACCACTGGCAAATATAATCCTGGCGGCCGTAAGTGTTATTCTTTTTGCCCTGTTTTATCCTTTCCTGGGAATGGTGGATGGACTTGGAAAACTGCTTACCTACAACACAGGTATTAATATTTTACTGGCCGTTTTTAATATGATCCCGGCTGCGCCGCTGGATGGGGGTAATGTTATTCGCTATTTTCTATCCCGTAAACAGGCCCGCTGGTTCGATGAAAATCAGATCTTTGTTTTTGTAGTTATAGTGGCCCTCTGGTTTGTGGGAGTTTTACCAATGATATTAAGTTTCTTTAAGCAGACCGCACAGCATGTACAATATGGTCTTGCTTTTTTTATCTGGAGTTAAAGGCTGTAAGATTGTTATCTTTTGTTAAACTATAGATAAATCCGCCGTTATGGCAGGGAGCTGTTTTAATATGTTACAGATAGCACCGCATCGCTACCAATCTAACCAGGGAGCACTCGAGGATATTGGAGAACAACTGGAGTCTCTGGGAGAACGGGCCCTCATAATTGCAAATAAAACCGTAATCGAGCGATTTGAAGATGTTGTCCAGGAGTCGCTTAAAGATTCAATGATTGGGTTTAGTTTTGACGTTTGCCTCGGTGAATGCTGTCTGCCTGAGATAGAAAGGTTGGTCAGTATTGCTGAAAAACAGGAAGTGGATATGATTATTGGTATGGGTGGAGGTAAGACACTGGATGTTGCCAAATACGTAGCACAGCTTAATAGTAGCCGACTGGCTACTGTTCCCACTGTGGCCGGTTCCTGCGCGGCTTTTACCAATATAGTGCATCTATACAGTGAAGATGGAAAATTTATAAAAGAAGAGGAACTGGATCTTTGCCCCGATCTGCTGCTTCTGGATTATAAGATAGCCGGGTTGGCCCCAAGCCGTCATCTCGCTGCTGGAATGAGTCTTTCTTATTCAACTGCGGTTAGCGCCGGGTTGTCTTTCGAAGGGGTTTCTGTCACTCACCCCCAGCAAATTGCTTTCGAATTAACCGACCATGTTCGCGGCACCCTTCTCACACAGGGCAAAGATGCTCTGGGCGATGTTAAAAAAGGTGAACTTACAGCCGGGATTGAAACTGTGGCCGAGATAATTGTGATGGAAACCGGTTTGATCAACTGTCTGGGAGGCGGTCTGTTTCGCCGGACCCCCGGTCGCCTGTTCAGCCACTTAATTCATTCCTATACTGATGAAGAGATACTGTTTGGAGAGCTGGTTGCTTTTGGCACGCTGGTGGAGAAAAATATGAAAAACAGTCCGGTTTCCGAATTGAAACAGATGTATGGGTTTTATCGTGATATAGAAGTTCCCCTTACCCTTAATCAGCTTGGATTGCCTGAAAATCAACGAAAGAAAATTTTAGAAACCGCAATTGAAGAGATTATAGGAAAAAAAGAAAAGTGGTCTTTCACGGTTGATTTTGACGCGGATGACTTGATGCGGGCGATAAAAAAGACGGACCAGGATGGCAAAACTGTAAATGAAAGCGGCCTGAAGGGGCTGGAAGAGTAAACAAACAGGGGGTAAATATCGAAGAGGTGGGGGTGCGAAAAAGCGAAGTCACTGCCGCGTTTGACGCGTCAATCGAACCGTTGAAGTTGTTTTTGCCGTTACCTCATCACCCAGTCACCTAATCACTCGATCACGTCTTAGTCGTTTATTTAGCTTTTATTATTGCTGACTCCAGGGTTTCTTTTTGTATCCAGCCGATTGTTCCAGATTCCAGCTCCAGTTGCTGCCATCCGTTTTCGGAGTCAATTATTTCAAAAGTAACAGTATCATTTTCTATTTGCATCTCTCTGAACTGGATTTCCGGCCCGTAGTACAGAGCGGGTAAGCTGGCAATTAGTTTTTCTCTTTTAGTCCGGGATTTTGCATATTTTAAAGAAGTAAGTGAGGTGTGGAGCCAGGCGATTATTTCGTCCGGAGTTTGAATCCTTGCCCAGCCGTTTCTTCTGGCCATAAGTCTCAGGATTTGGTGGCGATAAACTCGTCCGATCCGGCCGAACTGTTTTCCCGGACCCTGTCGTAAGTTTACCCGGTCGCTTTTTACAATCAGCCGGGTATGATTGAAAAACGAAGCCGGGGTCTGGGTCTGCGTTGATTGTCGAAGTGAAGGTTGTTTTTTTTTGATTTTATTTGCGACCGGTTCGGGGATGTTAAGTTGCCGGACGATGCTTTCGTGGATCCAGCCAATTTTTCCATCCTCCAGTCGAGCGCGGTACCAGTCCTGGAATCGATCAAGGGGGACAAGTAGATGGCCTCCCTCGGGGGTGGAAATGATCTGGCTGCTCAGGCTTGGCCGGTTCCGGAAATTAACTGCGCGATATTTTTGTTTAACGCCCAGCATTCTTTCTCGTGGGCCTTCATAATCAACAAAACTTTCCCAGTCGTCTCTGGAAAGTTCAAGCGGCTTTGTATCATCGGTGTCATCGTTTGCGGCAGTGATATTTTTCTCGGGAACAATATTTTTTTGTTTGTCTGTCTCAGGTGGTGCTGGTTTTGAAGCCCAGTAATAAGAACCCGCAAAAGAAAAGGAGAAAAAAAACAAACCGGCTATAAATACAATAAGAGTATTATGTTTTGACATTTTTGAAAATTTCTCCCGGGAAAACAGTTTGTTAACTGAATGTTTTTATTCTGCCATTAATAATATATAGT
>CAYTSZ010000082.1:0-8667 GCA_964440635.1 uncultured bacterium | reverse complement strand
GGTTCCGGCTCGGGTTCCAGTTGAGACTCCGGTTCGGGTTCCAGTTGAGGCTCCGGTTCGGGCTGAGATTCCGGCTCCGGCTGCGATTCCAGCTCTGGCTCAGGTTTGGGTTCCGGCCGGGGCAACGGTTCTGGTTCGGTTTCCGGCCTGGTTTCCATTTCGGGAGCGGACACAGGAAGCGGAATTTCTTCGTTTTCTATTTTTTCCTGCTCCGAAGGCAGATCTATATCCTCGTTTTCTACAGCAACAGCGGCCGAATAGTTCATCATCAAATCCATCGCCGCCTGACTCAGCTCCGCGGTTCTGGTCTGCAACTTATTATCAGAAATAAGTTCATACCCGGCGGGCACTTCCGGATCAATATTTTTTTCTTCCAGATACCAGCTTATTTCACTCAGTTCAAGATTCATATTCATATTCCTGGTCTCAATATTTATATAAAAGGTTTCCGGCATACCTTTAAGAAAGCTCCAGGTTAAACTACCCCTTTCAACCATATCACCAGCCTCACTATCCCGGGTTTTCAGCAGAGCGCCGCTGGAGTTTGCAGCGTCATGGCTTACTTCCATAATAAAACGATCGTAACCTGTGATTTCAGAAGCAAAGTTAAATTCAACAGTTTCAATCAACTGCTCATCATAATTAAAATTTATTTCCTTCAATACAGATTCCGGCGCAGTAAAAATAATATTTTTTAGTTTCTGACGCTCGGATCGGGAAATATACACTATTTCAATTGACGTGGTCCCCTCTTCTGTTTCCTGCTCGAGACCCAGTAAGGAATAAGGGACATCCCTGCTGACAAACAGATCCAATTTCTGACCGGCGGCATCTATATACTGGAGACGATATACCTGCTTATTATTCCAGCTAACTTTCTCCAGTACTTCAGTATTCAAATCTGGTGTTTTGAAACTTCCGGTCACCGGTTGTTTTTTGGTATTCCATTCATAATATTCATTTTTCCCCGGAAATAAAACCTGTTCTCGATTATCAACAGATTTATATTCCAAAGAAGACAGCGGAAAAGTATCAGGTTCGATTATACTGAGACTGGAGTACATTGTGCCGTTTTCAAAATAATCGCTCTCAAAATCTAATATAATATTAGAAAAATCAGTCGGAACAGTTGTTACGACGGAAAAATCCATAGCCAACCGGCCACTAACTCCCCAGCCGACATACTCACTGATTTCATCAATAGAAACCCGGGGTAGATTTAAACTGTTCTGCCAGACTTCAAGCATATTTTCCAACATTTTTTCGTTAACATATTCGGCGGTCAATTGTTCAAAAGGTTTCTCACCCGGCTGCTGATTTTGGGGTTGATAGCTATAAAGTCCGGTCATCTCCAGATATGGCCCTATATAACTCAGCACCACTTCGCGATGATAATATCCAGCAAAAATTAATACACCAACCAGAACAAGCATTAACACCTTCTGTTTATTATCCATGGCAGTATTAGCTCCCTGTTATTTTCCAATTTTCCTGAATTATACGTATTCTTTTTCTTATTTTCTCACTTTCAACGGGATTTGTCAGCTTTAATGCCTGCTTGAGAATATTCAGGGCCCGCTGGAAGTTGGTTTCAGCCACTTCCAGCCGGGCCAGATCCTGCATAATTTCTGCACTATCGGGTTCACATTCCAGAGCCCATTCTAAAAACCTACGTGCCGTGGTATAGCCCTCACAGTGATAGCTGGCCTTACCCAGCAACCGGTAATAGCTGCTATTATCCAGGTTTTCCTCCACTGCTTTCAAAGCTTCATTAGCAGCCCTTTCCCATTCCTTTCGAGCCATATGTATTTTAGCTTTTATGTAACGGTGAGGAGCATGGTAGGGGTTTCTTTTCAGGGCGCGGTGAATGTGATCCATCGCCCAGAAATAATTATCCTCGGCCAGATAAACACTGGCCAGCATAGCGTTTGCCCGCTCTATCCATTTTTTCTCTCTGGTCATGTTTAAAATTTTCTGAAACCGAAGGCGGGCACTGTCGTATTCTTTTTTTTCGAGTTCTTTTTTGCCTTTATAGTAAAGCCATTCCAGGGCCTCAACTGTTGCCATTTTTTATCCCCTCCGCCTGCTCGCACAACCTGGAATATCCATATCTACTCAGAAAACCTAACTGGAGGCTGCAGGCCCCGAATTGTCGGTGGAGAAATATCCAGTTGATTATCGGGATCAAAATCAGGCCGGGGACTAATATTACGCAGTAAATCAATATCCTCGGAGGGCCGGCGGGAGGGCATAATTTCAACCTGATCACCGGTTCGCTGATATAAATAGTAGGGCTTTCGTGGTTCCGTGTCTACTTCAGTCTCTTTTTCTTGCGCTTTTGGAATCACTGGCTTCTCCCCGTTTTTTTTCTCTGCGTTTTTTTTTGCCGTCCCGGATTCTTTTTTTTCTGTTTTTTTTGCTGTTTCTTTATCTTTTTGTTTTTTGGAAGCTGATTTTGCTTCCCTATCTTTTTCTTTTACAGGCTTTTGTTTTCCTTCTTTTTCCACCTGTGACAGTTTTTCTTCTACTTTTTGACGTGTTCTTTTTTTTTCTGTTTTTTCTCCCTCATCTTCCTCACCAATGGTATCCTTTTCTCGTGCAGACTCTTGTGTTTCTTCTTCTCGCTCGGGAAACTCTTTTCGGGTTTCATCGTCTCCCGGTTCCTCTTTCTTCTCTAATTCCGGAGAGATAGGTTCCAGTTTGATTGAACGGAAAACAAATTTCTCCCGGTATTTGCGATCTATTTTAATCAATCGTTCTTCCAGTCCCAGCAGAGCGGCGGCACGATCGACGTTAATCTGCATCATATGCTTTTCAAACCATTTTAAACGCTGTTTGCGACGCTGGCCCGGGGACAGCGAGCGCCACCATGTGCCCAGAACGGAGGGCGGTTTTCTATCAACGGGAATATACCCCCATTTGTATTTTGCCCCAATTAGAGCGGAATTATACTGGCGAAAATCCTCTATTTCGCGAAGCAGACGCAAACGTTCGCCCTCGGAGAGAGACTTCAGAAATTCCCTTTTAATACGCAACTGACGAAGCACGGTATCATCCACCTGTGCCCGCAGGGTGGAGGGAAACAAAAGAAAAAGGCAGACAAAAAAAGATAAAATTAAAGCGCAGGCTCTTGTTCGCTTCATTTTTCCTCCTCCACGGAAGAACTATAAGTTGGTGCTTGAATCATTTTACCGGGCCCCGGATAAGGGGGCGAAAAAACTGCACTCAGAAACCTGGGGTGGCTGGGCCATTCACCCAGTGGAAACTCCCATTTTTCCAAAAGCTCACAGACCCCGGCCAGTTTTTTTTCAACTTCCTCTATACTTCCGTCGCTAAAACCATAAAAAACGGACCCATAGGCGCGACATATCTTAGCATCCGGCAGACTATCAGTCAGCAGGCGACTACTGCTTTTTAACCAGCTATCCAGTTTCTTTTTACCGGACCTGATACCTATTTCTTCGAACCCGGGTATTTCAAGGTGCCAGATAGTTAATTTATCCGGATTCAAACGCAAGCATTCGGACAACTCTTTATTCCATTTTTTAAAAGTAGGCAACGAACTCATTTCGTCACGAGCAGCTTTCTTACGCCATTTATCGCTTCTGTCCAGCAGAGAAAGTCTCTCCGAACCAATCTTCTGCACCGTATCAAGTATTTTTTCAACTCTCGTGGACAATTTCTGGTCAGTTTCTTTAAAGATAACGATAAAACCTCTTAATTTTCCACCTCTAAACACACCCGAAGTGATAATACTTTTCACCCCCAGCGGGGCTTCATAACTGTCCAGGTGGTTAACATCGGGAAAATTAAGCAACTCACCGGCGCCACCCGAATTTTTCAACCTGCGGACCAGAGTGTCGGAAAGTTCGACCGTCGGCGAAGGATTTCCGGGTCCCTTAGAATGAACAAGTTCAAATCTTTTATTATTCCACCAGTAAAAAGCCACGCCATGGACGGAAAGCTTTTTTGCCAGTTGATCAACAAAGATTTCGGCACTGGAAAACAGATCTTTACCGGCAGACAACTCTTCCAACAGGGAGAAAAGCCGCAGACCTTCACTGCGTTGTGCTTTCAAAAGACGAATATGGGTTGCCACTTTAAGAATCTGACCCAACTGCTTAAATAACAGGCTCAGTATCCGTTCCTCATCTTCGGTAAAAAAATCAGCTTCGTGATGATCCAGAAGCAATACTCCCACAATTTCCTCGCCTGCATAGAGCGGACCGGCCAATATAGACTTAATATCGGTCTGGCCGAAACGATCCAGCCGCCTGCCGGCGAGTGATTCTGAACGAAGGTCTTTTATTTTAAGCATTTTTTTGTTTTGCAAAACCCAACTAACACACTGTTCGTACAATTTCCGGCGGGCAGGAGGCGTTACTTTTTCCAATTTATCTGCCGGGGGTTCAAAAAAATCTATATTATCCGCCGGGATAAATTCACCTACTATCTCAAGTACCCTCTGAATTATACCGTGATAATTATCCTGACTGAGAGGATTAATTTCATAAAACTTTTCTATGAGTTTTAACTGTTTTTGATTTTTGACAAGTCTACGCACCGAGTAATCAAGAACCATCAACTGCCGGACCTGCTTGATGAACTCAGTCACTTCCTTTTCAACCGGGGATTGATTTTTATCCCATTCCAGCGAGAGTATTCCGATCAATTCTCCACCGTATTTAACCGGTTCCAGCCAGACATAACCCAGCTCCACAGGCTGATTATGATACTGCAGATTGCGCCAGTCAAGCTGGCCGCCAGGTATCATAAGCGACTCACCATGACGCAAAACCCAGCCGACGCCCTGACCTATATCCGGTGAAAAACTGCTATGCTGTTTTATTTCTCCGCACTTGTTTATCAGATAACCGAGGGTCGCCTTTTTTGCCCGGACATGAAAATAAAGCAGGTTGCAAAACCCGAGCTGGCCGGAATAACTGTTAAAAAAATCAGTTATAAAACCCTGGACAAGTTCCCGGGGATCTTCCGACTGAGCGCCACGTGATTGGAAGGAAAGCACCTGCTCGAATTTTTTCTGTTTTTTACGTGGGGTATTTTGCCCGAAATCATCAACACCGTGCTCTTTTTTGTCTTTCCTTTTTTCAAGAAAATTGGAAATCAGATACGGCAGACAAATAAAAACAATCCAGAGCAGCGGATCCTGGGCTTTGAAAACCAGCTCCGATGACCAGAGATATAAATAATCGGCAACGACACAAGCGATTGCCGGAAAAAGTGCCAGATTTAAATCCAGCTTGAAGCCGGCGACTGCTACAACAGCCAGCAGCAAAAATCTCAGCAGCCAGATACTCCCTGGCTGTAAAATATACATCGCAAGCAAAACAGGAAAAATAGATAAAAGAGCCGTGATTATATATTTCCGATAATTATCAAGAATCGTCACTGCATATTTCCTCCAGAAGCCCGGCCAGGATACCATAATCGCTTACAATAATTTCCTGGCTGTTATAACGGCTCATAAATCCCCTGAGAATATAAAGCCCCGGCAACATAACCGCTCCTCTACCCTGAGAGACAACGGGATTTTCCTCTATTTCAACAAAGTCCATCCGGGAAAATTCTCCCATCAATTTCTCTATCTCCACAGCGGAAATTCTACTGGAATGCACAACTTCAGGTTTATAATCATCCAGTCCTTTCAGGTAAGCAGAAGCTGTAGTTGCCGTCCCTCCCACCACAATCAGTGGAGCTTTATACGTAGAAGTTTGGACCAAAAAACTATCAACCTCTTCAGCCATAACGTCTTTGTCCTTCTGGTTATAACGCTGAGAACTTTTGCATTTTTCCTGCAGAGAAACCACCCCGATCTCAAGGCTGACTGTTTCTTTTAAACCGGACTTATTAAAAAAAATAACTTCGGTGCTGCCCCCGCCAATATCAATTATTATACCCTCAGACAGGCCGGTCAGAGAACTTTTTACTCCCCGGTAAGTTAATTTTGCTTCCTCTCGCCCACTCAACAGACGGGGTCGGACTGAAGTTAATTTTTCAACGGTATCAAAAAAACTCTCGTGATTATCACCCCGGCGGCAGGCACTGGTAGCAGCACCACCGATCCATCTACCACCGGCTTTTTCAAGCCTGCGGGTAAACCTGAGCAAGGCATCCAGGACCCTCTTTTTAGCCGGAGGAGAAAGCGAACCACTATCAGAAATCCCCTCCCCCAGCCTGGTGACCTGAGCTCCCCGCATTAAAACTTTTCCTTCTGAAAAACCATCAGCATTATCCTCCAGAACTAAAAACCTGGTAGAATTTGTTCCCAGATCATAGACCCCAATCGGTTTATCAAATAAGGACATTGTTATTACTCCGGACCCTTACGCAACGGAGGTTCTTGTAGCTCAAGGGCTGGCTGCTGGGATTCGAATTCATATACCGGCTGACCGGTATCAATTATAATCGGAAGGCGAGGTCGGATAATCTGTTCAAAAACAGGTTGGGGTGCCAGCAGGTTATTTATCAATTCCCGGACTGAAACAACTTGAGTTTTTGGACTTTCACGTTCAATATATTTTTCTGCTCTAACAAGCTGAAGCCGGCGTTCTCGACGGGAAAACTGTTGATGACTATAGTAAATAACGGCAAGTGAGACGATCAACAACAGCAATGCAGCAAAAAATAGTTTTAAACGGTTTAAAATCCAGAGTTTGATATCAGCAAATTCTGGCATATCAGCCCACCTCCTGTTTTTCCCGGAAAGAATCGGCACTACTCAAATCAATACGAACAATAGAGGTAACCCCGGATTCCTCCATGGTAACACCATATAATTGCTCTGCGGCCTGCATTGTCGATTTATTGTGAGTTATGATAACAAACTGTGTATCACTGCTGTAGCGATTGAGCAGTCCTATCATCTGGGCAACATTTTCATCATCAAACGGAGCATCCACCTCATCCAGGAAACAAAAAGGTGACGCCTTACGCTCAAACAGCGCAAACAAAAAAGCAATAGCGGCCAGTGTTTTTTCTCCACCGGATAGGGAGGACATATTTTTTAATTTTTCACCGGGAGGTTCAATTTCAACATTCACCCCGGCCTCAAGCACAGGCCCTTCGGTCAGGGCAAGCCGGCCGGTTCCTCCTTTAAAAAGCTCGCTGACAAAATCCTGGAAATAATCCTGTATCTCGGAAAAAGCTTCCTGAAATTGCTGCCGGGCCCTGGCATTCAAACGGCGGATCATATCACCAAGTTTGCGACATGAATCCTCGAGATCATCTTTCTGACCTGCGATATCAGAAACTTCGGTTTCCAGTTTTTCAGCCTCTTTACCGGCGAGCATATTCACGGGTTGAAGACTGCGAAGCCTGTTTTTTGATTTCCGTATTTCTTTGTTCAAATCAGCAGAAGAATATTTTTCGTATTCTCCGGTTTCAAGAGCTTCCAGCGCTTCTGGATCGGGCTCAACCTCCAGTTCCTCAACCAGCAACTGGCGCTGTTCTCGACCGCGCGCTTTTTTGTTTTCCAACTCATTGTCTATTTTTTTGAGTTCCCCCTCGGTTCGGGCCACTTTGGTCTCCGCATTGCGCAAACGATCATTTATTTCTTCCAGTTCCCTTTCAAATCTATGGCGAGACTGGGTAACCGTGTTTTGAAGTTCCTCCCAGCAAGAGAGTTCTTCTTTCAATCGAATTAGCTCCAGAGAGGTCTGTATCTTACTTTCCTCTTTATCTATTCTGTTTTTTTTCAGTTCTAACCAGCGGTTGCGGGCAGACCTGTTTTCGTCTATCAACCTGCGTCGATTTGCTTCAATCTGCTCAATCGACATCTCCGTTTCCCGCAGACCCGAGCGGGCTGATTGCAGAACCTTTTCAATATCACGCCAGTCCGACTGCAATTCTTCGAGCCGTTTCTCGGCGGTATTTAATGATTTTCGAAAAGACTGATTCTCGCGGCGTCTTTTCGCTTCCCGCCCGGCTATAGAACCGGCCACTGTCTGGGCGGCTGTGAGTTCTATTCTGTTTTTGCTTATTTTTTCAACAAGATCCGCCATTCTGACAATGAAATTTCTGTAATTCTGGCGACGATTCTGGAGGCTGTGGCCCAGTTCTTTGAGCTGTTCATAGTCTTCCCGGACCTCAGATTTTATGCCCTGCAATGCATTGGTGACCTGATTTTTGAGTTCCTCCGTTTTCTTTTTTTCAGTCTTTAGCCTTTTACGGTTGAGAGCAAAAAGTTCTACTTTATCATTAAGCTCAGTTATTTCGTTCTGAAGACGCTCGATCTGATCACTACGAGTTAATAACTCGCCGCGGCCTTTATTTAACGACCCACCGCTTATGGCTCCTCCCGGATGTATCTTTTCACCCTCCAGGGTAACAATTATACCGGAATGGAGTTTGTCGCTATCATAAACACGATGGGCTTCTTTTAGACTTTCAACCACCAGAACTCGTCCCAGCAAATATTTAACCGCAGTTTTTACCTCGGAGTCATAATCTATAAGTTCCCCGGCAAATCCCAGAACCCCGGGCAACTCGAACAATTGTTTGTCGAAAGAAGGCCCGGAGGGACTGAGTTTATCGAGAGGAAGAAAAGTCACCCGGCCTCCCTTGTTTTCTTTCAGGAAATCAATCATTCCCTGAGCTTCCGAGCGGCGGTCTATAACAATATTTTGAACACTGGCCCCCAGAGCCATC
>CAYTSZ010000081.1:0-8679 GCA_964440635.1 uncultured bacterium | reverse complement strand
CCATAATAAATTCTCCTTAATTAAGCCCCCATGGCGCCTTCGCCACCGACAGCTTTACCAACTTTCTTACGGATGTGTTCACCTTCATACTTAATACCTTTTTGATTATACGGGTCCGGAACACGAAGCTGACGGACCGAGGCTGAAAACTGCCCAACCAGTTGTTTGTCTGCTCCGGAAACTTTTATTGTGGTGTTATTAGGAACATCAACTTCAATCTTTTCTGGTATATCAACCTTAATCGGATTCGAATAACCCAGTTCAAACGTAAGTGTCGTGCCAGACTTCTTAACACGATAACCCAGACCGGAAATTAACAAAGTTTTTTCATAACCCTCATTAACACCATGAATCAGGTTGCTTATAAGCGACCAGGCCAGACCATGCATACTTTTAAATCTTTTTTGATTCCCGGGCCGGGTGACCTTGATACTATCTTCATCTATCTTTACTCCAATATCCACCGGAACTTCCAGGGATAATTCACCTTTAGGCCCGCTGGCTGTGAGCTGCCTGTTTTTATATTTAACACTGACAGCATCGGGTATCTCTATCGGGCGTTTTCCAAGTCTTGACATAATTACCACACCTCACAGATAAACTCGCCGCCAACATTCTCGCGACGGGCCTGCTTACCTGTTAGAACTCCGCGGGGGGTGGACATCAAAGCAGTGCCAAGTCCACTTTTAACCACGGGAATTTCTTCTACACCAAGATATACACGCAAACTGGGTTTACTCTGGCGCTTCAGAGCACTGATAATACATTCGCCTTCGTCATCATATTTCAGATAAACACGCAATAAACCCTGTCGTTTGTTTCTGATAAATTTAAAATCACGTATATAACCTTCATCAAGCAATTTCTGGCATAAACCACGCTTTATTTTGGAAGCGGGTATATCTACGGATACTTTTTTCCTTGTAATGCCATTCCGCAAACGTGTTAACATATCGGCAATCGGATCTGTCATACTCACAACTTATTCCTCCATTCGTCGTTAAACCATCAGATATATTCTCTTACCAGCTCGACTTGCGAACTCCTGGCAACTCTCCAAGATGAGCCAGTTTGCGGAAACAAATTCTGCAAAGACCAAAATCACGCATGTAACTGCCTGATCGGCCACAATTCTTGCAGCGATTGTATTCGCGCACTTCAAATTTACTTTCTTTATTACATTTCTCTATCAAAGCTTTACGAGCCACTTACATCACTCCATGTTATTTTTACAGTTAAGATTCTTGTAACGGAAATCCATACTCTTCCAGCAGGACCCGCGCTTGAACAGCATTTTCTGCAGTCGTAACCACGGTGACATCCATACCGAAAACAAAATCTATTTCATCATAAGATATTTCAGGAAAAATACCATGTTCTTTAATCCCAAGCGAATAATTACCATCTTGATCAAAAGCGTCTGCACTCAAACCCCTGAAATCCCGGGTTCTGGGCAGAGCAATATGGACAAGCTTAGCCAAAAACTCTTCCATCTGCTCACCGCGCAAAGTAACTTTCAGGCCAGCAGGGTCACCGGCTCTGATAGCAAAACCGGCAACTGATTTGCGCGCCCGGGTCACCTGAGGCTTCTGACCGGTAATTCTCGCCAGGTTTTCCTCAATGATCTCAAATTTTTTAATATCTTCCCGGGCATCACCCACCCCGCAGTTTACTATTACTTTCTCAATCCGGGGTATGGACTCAACATTTTCCAGTCCGAGTTCTTCCTGAATTCTATCCCGTTTTTCAATCCAAACTTCATGTCTTGTTTTAGCTGTTGGGCACATATTACTCTTCCTTTTTACACTTAATTAATTTCAAATTGAGCCTAATCTATCTTTTTACCACTTTTTTTTGCGATTCGAACCCACTGCTTGCGATCAGAATCATATTCTCTGCCAACCCTGGTTGGTTCATTGCTGTGCGGATCTATAAGCTGTACATTCGATATGTGAATAGGCGCTTCCCGCTCTACAATTCCACCGGGTTGCTGCGGAGAGGTCTGACGCTGGTGGCGCTTAATTATGTTTATTCCCTCCACAAGAACTTTTTCCCGGTCAGGAAGTATTTTAATGACCTCACCTGTTTTACCTTTATCCTTACCGGCAATTACAACTACCTGATCTCCGGCCCGAATATGCTTTATTTTATTCGCCATTTAGATAACCTCCGGAGCAAGCGAAATAATACGCATGTATTTTTTGTCGCGCAATTCACGGGCGATCGGCCCAAATATACGCGTGCCCATCGGCAGACCTTCTTTATCAATTATAACCGCTGCATTATCATCAAAAGATATATAACTACCATCGTTGCGTTTCTTCTCTTTGACGGTTCTGACAATAACAGCCTTCACTATCTCTCCGTTTTCAACTTCGCCCGAAGAAATCGATTTTTTTACACTGGCAACAATAATATCGCCAAGTCCGGCATACCGCTGGCGAGAATTACCCAGCACCTTCAAACACTGTATAACCCGGCCGCCGGAGTTATCGGCAACTTTGAGTTTTGTTTCCTGCTGTATCATAGTTCTTCACCGGGAGTAAGTTCTCCGCTTTCACCTGAAACGCTTTCTTTTTCAGCCAGCCCGGCTTTTTCAACAATTTCAATAAGCCGCCAGCGTTTTGTCTTACTGATCGGCCGCGTTTCTTTAATATCAACTATGTCACCTTCGCTTGCAATTTCTTCTTCATCGTGGACCTTATATTTTGTGGTCCTCTGCAAACGCTTATTATATAACCTGTGTTTGCGAATATTCAGAGTCTCAACCACGATGGTCTTATCCATGGCATCGGAAACAACCTGACCCCGACGAACTTTCCTGGTATCTTTCAATTCAGACATTATTTGTTGGCCTCCTGGCTTTCACGTTCGGTTTCTACTGTATTAATCCGAGCAATTGTCTTCCTAATTTCCGGCAACCGCATAGGATTTTCAAGCGGAGCAACGGATTTTTGCATCCGAAGGTTTCCGATTTCTTCCTTGAGTTCCCTTTTCTTAGCACTTAACTCCTCGTCATTCATCTGGCGAATCCGTTTAATATCCATCTTACAAAATCTCCCGCTGTACAAATTTGGTTTTCATCGGCAGCTTGTGTCCGGCCCGCCGGACTGCTTCTTTTGCCCGATCGCCATCAACACCACCGAGTTCAAATAAAATACGGCCGGGTTTAATGACAGCCACGTAATATTCAATAGCTCCTTTACCTTTACCCATCCGGGTTTCGGCCGGAGTGGATGTTACCGGTTTATCCGGAAAAATACGGATCCAGAACCGGCCTTCTCGCTGGAGCGCTCGCGCTATTACAATTCTAGCTGATTCTATCTGACGGGAAGTTACCCAGTGGGGTTCCATCGCTTTAAGCCCGTATTCACCGAAGGCAAGTTTGCTGCCCCGGCGACTAAAACCGCGCATCCTTCCACGCTGTTGTTTCATAAATTTTTGTTGTTTAGGTTGCAACATCAGAGTTCTTCTCCTTTAAATATCCAGGTTTTAACGCCTATGATTCCAAACTTTGTGTAAGCTTCAGCTAAAGAATAATCGATCTTGGCCCGCAGGGTATGCAGAGGAATACGTCCCTCTCTGTACCATTCGCGACGGGCAATATCTGCGCCGTTTAACCGGCCAGCTACCTGAACTTTAATTCCAAGCGCGCCCCGGCGGGTTGCGTTTTGCATAGCTTCTTTCATCGCACGTCGGTGGTGGACTCTTCTTTCCAATTTTTCAGCAATTCCCTGGGCAACAAGGGTGGCATCCGTTTCCGGAGTGCTTACTTCTTCTATATTAATTTCAAACTCAGTCTGATCGGCTATAGCTATCAAATCTTTACGCAACTGTTTAATGTTCGAGCCACCGCGACCGATTATAATACCGGTGCGAGCTGCAGAAATATCAATTTTAATTTTACCGCCAAATCTTTTAATAATGATATCGCTTATCAAAGCATGCGGGTATTGACTGCGTATCTCATCGCGCAGTTTTTTATCCCCAATAACATTTTTAGCATACTCATCACCAGACGCATACCATTTATCTTTCCAGTCTTCGGTTATCCCGAGGCGAAATCCTGTTGGATGTATTTTTTGTCCCAAAGCTTATAACTCCTCCGTTTCGTTGGTGCCAACAATTACTGTAATATGGCTTGTCCGCTTGTTGATAGGTGTGGCCCGGCCCATTGCCCGGGGCATCCACCTTTTCATTGTCGGTCCTTCATCTACTCTTAATTCTTTAATTGAGGTTGCTTCCGGCCGGGCTGTCGGATCCTGATCTTCCAGATTCGCATGAGCACTTCGGATTGCTTTTACCAGCATCGAAGCTCCTCGCCTGTTTGTATGAGCCAGTATATTATAAACCTCAGGCAATTTCTTTTCCCGAACCAGATCGGCCACGGGGCGCAACTTGCGCGCTGACATCCTCAGGTGTTTAGCAACAGCTTTTGCTTCCATTTGCTTATCCTCCCGGCTTCTTTATAACTCTGTTTTCAGTTCGCTTGTGGCCGCGGAAAATTCTCGTGTGCGAAAACTCTCCAAGTTTATGACCAACCATGTTTTCCGAAATATATACGGGAACATGCTGGCGGCCATTGTATATCTGCATCGTCAGTCCTACCATATCCGGCGTTATCATCGAACGTCTCGACCAGGTTTTAATAACTTCTTCCCCACTGCCGGACCTTGCTTTTGCAACTTTCTCTGCCAGATGTTCATCAACAAATGGGCCTTTTTTACTACTGCGCATCTAAAATCACCTATTCTCGTATTTTTTTAACAACGAACTTATCAGTCCGTTTGTTTTTTCGAGTCTTCTGACCGGTGGTCGTCCGACCGCTGGGAGAACGAGGAAGGCCACCTTTACTGCGACCCTCTCCACCACCAAGCGGGTGATCCACAGGATTACGGGCCATTCCGCGGGTAATCGGTCTTTTGTTCAGATGTCTTGAGCGGCCCGCTTTACCTAACGATCGGTTACTGTGCTCCGCGTTTCCTACCCGCCCGATGGTAGCGCGACAATCAAGGTGAATCCATCTGCCCTGTCCAGAGGGCAAATTAATAAGAGCATAACCATTTTCTTTACCGGCCAACTGAGCACTGGTACCTGCGCCCCGACAAATCTGACCGCCTTTACCGGGTTTAAGTTCTATATTATGTATGAACGCTCCCTGTGGAATTTCTTCCAGGGGCAAGTTATTACCAACGCGGACCGGCGAACCGGATCCGGACTGGATCAGACCGCCCTCTTTCAAACCGTCGGGGGCGATGATATATCTTTTTTCTCCGTCCGCATAACACAACAGCGCTATGTATGAGGAACGATTCGGATCATATTCAAGCCGAACCACGCGGGCAGTAGCATCGTCTTTATCACGTTTAAAATCAATTTTACGATACAGCCGTTTATGACCGCCGCCCTGGCCACGAACTGTAATTCTTCCCAGGTTGTTACGACCTGCTTTTTTATCCTTATATTCAGTTAAACTTTTTTCGGGCCGTTCCTTTGATAAATGCCTTCTATCAACCGAAACATACTGTCTTTGCCCGGGGGTAGTTGGTCTGTGTCTCTTCATCCTGCGAGTCCCTCCACTATTTCAATATTATCGCCCTCGGCCAGAGTAACAATCGCTTTTTTCCAATCGCCGGTATATCCACTCTCATAACGCACCCGGCGCTGTTTGCCATGCATGTTAAGAGTGTGAACATTATCGACCGAAACATCGAACTGTTTTTCTATAGCGTCTTTTATCTGAATTTTGTTGGCCCGGCGGTTTACCTCAAACGTATACTTATTCGACAGCTCCTGCAGGCCCACCGACTTTTCAGTAACTATTGGTCTGTAAAGAATTTCGCTGTTATCCATTTTCAAAGCACTCCCTGGCATTTTCTAAACCGGCCTGAGTGAATATAATAACCGGGTTTGCTACGACCTGAAAAACATTCAGACTGCGAGCATCAAAAGGGCTGCAGTAAGGAAGATTTCTTACCGAAAGACGAAGGTTTTTTTCCTCACTATCCAGTAAAAGAAGTATCTTTTCAGAATCAAATTCATTATCAACAAAAATCTTATTCATATCAGAAGTCGAAGGTTCATCAAGTCCCGGAGCATCCAGCACATACACACTGCCCTCTTCAATTCTTTTAGCAAGAGCACTAAGAAGCGCCTTTCTTTTCATCTTGGTCGTGATCTTTTTGGAAAAATTAGCAGAACCATCCGGTCCGTGCGCCCGGCCTCCTCCAACCCATATCGGGCTTATCTGACTTCCATGGCGTGAGCGTCCGGTCCCTTTTTGGCGCCAGGGTTTTTTATTGCGCCCGGCAACCTTACTACGGTTCTTGGTCGAAGCCTTACCAACACGGGTATTGGCCCGATAGGCAACTACGGCCTGATGAATCAGGCCGGGTTTATATTCTTCGCCCAGCCAGCCCTCGACCTGTTTTTCGTCTACAGTTTTAATTTCAGCTACCATTAGTTTTCACCTTTTCGTGCGTTTCTGATAATCAGAAGCCCATCCTCGGCGCCAGGGACCGAACCTGAAATCAAAATCAGGTTTTCCTCAGCCACCACCTTCATAATTTTCAAATTTTCTACGGTTTGATTGTCATTACCGTATTGCCCCGGCATTTTTTTGTTCGGATAAACGCGGCTGGGGTCAGCGGCATTACCAATCGAACCTGTACGACGACCAAAACGGCCACCATGAGAAGAAGGTCCACCCGAGAAATTCCAGCGTTTCATAACACCCTGAAATCCACGACCTTTTGTCTGGCCGGAAACATCCACCAACTCACCCTCTTCAAATATATCAGTGTTAATTTCAGTACCCTCGTCTAATTCAAGCAGAGCAGAATCATCGGAAACAATAAATTCTTTTAAAATCCGACGGGGCTTAACTCCCACGGAGGTAAACTGCCCTTCCTGCGGCTTGTTTAATTTATCTGATATTTCAAATCCAATCTGCACGGAAGGTCGCCCATTAACGGTGCGCTTGCGAACAAGAACACAATCCGGGGATTCCACAACGGTGACAGGTACAGCTTCATCACCGTCGTATATCCGTGTCATACCAACTTTTTTTGCCATCAAAACTTTTAACATAGTATTTACTCCTGAGTTATCCTTTTATCTCAACGTCAACACCGGCCATAATATTTAGCTGGCCAAGCGCTTCCATTGTGTCGTTGTTGGGCTCCATAATGTCCAGGAGCCGTTTATGGGTACGAAGTTCAAACTGCTCTTTTCCTTGCTCAAACTTATGCGGCGACTTATTCACCGTATAGCGGCGAATATCAGTCGGCAGAGGAACGGGACCCTTTACGGTGGCTCCAGTTCGTTCCGCAGCGGATACAATCTCCTCTGCTGAACGGTCAATTAAACGATAATCATAAGCTCTAAGCTTGATACGAATTTTACGGGCCACACCGTTTACCTCCTTTATTCTGTTACTGATTACTTCTTTTACATAAGCAAATAGTATACCGAAATTCTTCGACGATGTAAACTCCAGATTGAAGAAATGTGCAAACTTTTTTCAGACGCGACAGCAGCCTCATTTCAGAGGGTGCACAGATACCGCAAAAAAATTACATTAGACAGATCTGATTATCAAAACAGACCGGTCTATGATCACAATTAATTTTAAAGGTTAAAACTTGGTGCCGGAGGGGATTTGCTGATACAAATCCCCTCCAAACACAGAAGTCAAACTATTCCAGATGGTAACGCAGAGCGGCGAAAGGAAAAACCTTACTCAATTATCTCAGCAATAACTCCCGCTCCAACAGTTTTACCACCTTCACGAATGGCGAACCGCTGTCCTTCTTCCATTGCTACCGGAACCATCAGTTCAACATTAATTTCCACATTATCTCCGGGCATTACCATTTCAACATCGTCAGGTAATGTTACCGAACCGGTAACATCCGTCGTTCTCATATAGAACTGGGGACGATAACCGTCGAAGAAGGGTGTATGTCGTCCGCCCTCTTCTTTGGTCAGGATGTAAGCTTCACCTCTGAATTTCGTGTGCGGAGTAACAGTTCCCGGCTCAGCCAGGACCATACCTCTCTCAACCTCGTCTTTGTCTATCCCGCGAAGCAAAGCACCAATATTATCTCCGGCTTCCGCCTCGTCGAGCAGTTTTCTAAACATTTCCAGACCGGTAATTGTGGTGTCAATCGGTTCATCACGCAGACCAACAAGTTCAGCCGGATCATTAACAGCAATCCGCCCTCTTTCCACACGGCCCGTGGCAACTGTTCCACGACCGGTTATTGTAAAGACGTCTTCCACAGCCATCAAAAACGGCTTGTCAACGTCACGCTCCGGTTCGGGAATATGCGAATCAATAGCATCCAGAAGGTCTTGAATCGGTTTTGTTTTTTCTTCATCTTCAGGATCTTCAAGCGCCTCAAGGGCGGAACCACAAATAACAGGAACATCGTCGCCGTCGAAATCGTAATCATTGAGCAGATCTCTGATTTCCATCTCGACAAGTTCAATCAGTTCGGGGTCGTCAACCTGGTCAGTTTTATTAATAAACACAACCAGATCGGGAACACCAACCTGACGGGCGAGCAATAAGTGTTCTCTCGTCTGGGGCATAGCACCATCAGCGGCACTTACTACCAGAATAGCACCGTTCATCTGTGCCGCACCGGTAATCATATTTTTTACATAATCAGCATG
>CAYTSZ010000080.1:0-8700 GCA_964440635.1 uncultured bacterium | reverse complement strand
CAATGAGTCGGATGTATGAGGAAGGATACAGTTCCACGGAAATCGGAAAATATTTTAACCGTACCCCGGCATCTGTAAATTATGCTCGCAATACGAAAACTTAAAAACTAAACCTCCGAGGCTTAGAAGGACTTAGAATAGAAGTTAATTTTTTAGTTATTGAAGAATACGTTTTTGAAAGGAAGCGGGTGCAAACGACGTAATGAATGATTTCGGGGATTTACAGCCGGTGGATTTACGTGAAGGGTGGGCGCAAGCGGCCGTTGTGGAATCGATCTTAGCGGAGGAGATTTTTGCCTGGATCCGTGGAACAAGAAGGGATTTCTATGGATAATGAAACGACCATTATCAGACTGTCGGGCAAATTTGGTAAGAAGATTGGCTGGATTCCGGAGCATAAAACGCCCATGCACGAAAATCCCTACCTCGACTGGTCGGCCCATCTGTTTCGGGCCCCACGGACCGAGTATGTTCTGATCACGAACACGGCCTCCCTGTATTCAGCGATTGTCTACGGTCGGGGAATCACGGATGAAAACCAGTTTTTGAAACGTGCGATTCGTTCAATAGACGATATGCTTGAAGATGACGGGTTTCAGCTCATCTTCAAAAGGATTATCGCACCCGCTCTCGGGAAATACGACTTCTGTAAGGCGCTCAACCGAACGGTGATTGGTTCGATGAATGATCTCGTAAGAATGGCCAAACGCTGGCTGGCCGACGGGGAACTATCGCCTTACCGGGTCGCGATGAAACTAAACGAAACACCGTTTTCGTATCTCGATTACCAGTTTCCTAAAGAGGCCTTTCAAAGACTCCAGGTTGTAACGAAACAAGTTGAAGAGTGAAGGATGTTTATGGCAAAGTAATTGAAGTTTGTGGATTTTAAATTAAAACCTGTGATTTATAACTGTTTTTAAAGCAGAGTCGCAAAGAAGATATTTAAAAAGAGTATTTTTCACGTAATCTGGAAAATCACTTTAATGTTTGGGGGGATATTGTTTTTAATTCTTTGAAATATTTTTTTGAGAAATCCTTATCACGGGTTAAGAGTGTTCCCGTATGAACAAGGGCGTGGGCGGCGATAAAAAAATCCGGGAGAATCTTTAATCCTTTTTTTGAATATGAGCGTTCTTTGATATACCGCCGAAAAAATTGGCTTGCCCACCAGCTGACTTCTTCTGAGTCTGGTTCGAGTTGAAAGGGTTTAGAATTGTACCATTTATTAAAATGGCGTTTGGACTTAAAATGAACCGATATTTCAGCTAAAACTGCAGGGGAAATAATAAGGGTGTTATTTTCAGACATTTTTCTTAGAGCTTGTCGGTTTGATTGAGAAAATTTGCTATCGGGTAAAACAATATCAAGCAAAACGGAAGAATCAATTGCAGCGGAAAGGCACGCTTTCATTTTAACTGTCCCCGGGTTAATTTTAATGCTTCTGCCGTGTTTTCGGTTAATGGGGAGTCAGCTTTCAGGTCTTCGTCGGGGAAAGCAGATTCCGGGACCCTTTTTAAAATAAAGCCTTGTTTGGACTCTTCAAATTTAACCTTTTCTCCCGGCGTAATTCCAAGTTGGACTCTTATATCTTTCGGAATAGTAATTTGACCTTTACTAGATACCTTCATATTATCACCTCAATTAAAATGTAAAGCGTAATACCCAAAAAGTAAAGAATTTTATATAAACAGCAGTGCTGTTCCTAATATTGTGGAGAGGATACCGCCTGTTAGCCACCAGTTGGGGTGGTAGAAGTTTTTGGCCCATTTTTTTATCCATTGGTGGGGGAGCAGGCAGTAGGTGGCTCCTTCTATCAGCATCGCCCAGCCCAGCAGGGTAAGAAGCAGGCGCGGCCCTATGAACCATATATTGTGAAGGACAACGATAATTATACCGGCCAGTGTGTAGAGGCTGCAGACGGTATAGAAAAGTGGTTTTGAGTTGATCAGTTCCTCAATGATTGCTGAAAACTTTCTGAATTTAAGAAGTAAGAATATTCCCCAGAAGATTAAGAACCAGCCGGCGATAATGCTTAGTGTTTCCTGCATGATTAAGACCACCTTGTTTGTGAAATTAATAAATACCTGAGTTGAGCGGTTCTGCGAGGTATACAGCCATTGGCGCATCTCCTGTGCACCAGCCTTTTTATCCGAAAAACAAGACATGACACATTCTCACCCAACGGTAGGAGATAGTTATCTGTTTTTAACCGTCGAAGAGCTGCTGATGTAGTTCAGGTCTTTAAATATTTTTACTATTGAAATGAAAATTATCATAAATTCCAGCCGGCCCAGAAACATTGCGGCCGAGCAGGTCCAGAGAATTGTATTGGATGCTTCAGCGCCAACGATTCCTGTCGAAAGGCCTACGGTACCCAGGGCGGATCCGAATTCAAACATCGATTCCTTAAGCTCAAATCCCTGGCTCAAGAATATCAATACCCCGCCGAAATAGATCAGCAGGTAAAGAAAAACAAAATGGGCCACGCTGCGGACACGGTTGGCGGTGATTTTCATTTGTTCAGCCCCTGCCCGTCCACAACCAACAACGATGACGTATAATTTAATGTCCTTCTTCGGTGGTTAAACTTTCAGTATCCTCAGCCGGCTTCCCGAGATTTATTCCTTTGCGGGAATGACTGAATTCACTTATTCGATTGAGATTATCCTGCGCCGGTTTATATGTAGGGTCCAGAGAAACAGCCGTCCGATAGTTTTTCATAGCCTTGTTTTCATCGTCCTCGAATTCGTATATTACCCCGAGCAGATTGAAAACTTCAGGGTCATTGGGGTCTGTGGCGACGGCTTTTTCCAGATACTTTCTTGCTTCAGAAAAATTGCGCTCATTAATCATTTTCTTGGCAAATTTTATGCATGTTTCACGTGGAATCTCTTCCCCCGTGCTTTCATGAATCTGTAACTGTTTGCGTTCCAGCACTTCGGCAACCAGTTCACGAATTTCTGAAGGAGAGAAGGGTTTTTGTAGATAATCTATTGCTCCCAGTTTCATAGCCTCAACAGCAGTATCTACAGAACCGTATCCGGTAATCATTATGACGGCAGCGCCGTAGTCCTTTATCTTTTCCAGAACTTCCATTCCGCTGATTCCGGGGAGTTTAAAATCAAGAAGAATCAAATCGTAATCAGTTTCCTTTACTTTACTAATCCCCTCTTCACCATTTATGGCAGTTTCCACTTCGTAGTCTTCCGAGGTGAGGGTTTTACTCAGTGTGTTCCGGATGTTTTTTTCATCATCGATTATTAATATTTTCTTCATTGATTCTCCTCCTTTAAATTCACACGAACTGTTTCAAGCAACTTTTTTGTACTGACCGGTTTAACCATGTATTCCTCAACGCCCAGTTTCTCAGCCTTCTCGATGTCCTCTTCCTCTGCGAGAGCGCTGGTAACAACTATCGGAATTTCGTTTGTTTTTTCATCATTTTTAAGAGTTTTGGCAACCATGAACCCATCCATTTTTGGTAATTTCAAATCAAGTATAATCAGATCCCATGATTCCGCAAAAGCAAGTTCTGTTGCTTCCACCCCGGTTTCGGCTACCGTTACCGCGTGTCCGGCTTTTTCCAGGCATATTCTCATGGTGAGTATTATATTTTTTTCATCTTCGGCGAGCAATATTTTAGCCATCTGTATTTTCACCTTCTGACATCGGACGGGAAGAAAGCTTGAGTGTGAAAGTAAAGGTGGATCCTTCGCCTTCCGAACTTTCCACCCGGATTTTTCCGCCATGGGCTTCTACAATCTCTTTTGAAATTGCCAGGCCAAGTCCTGTTCCGCTGGTTTCATCTTCCCCGCGTATGCTCACGAACTTATCAAATATTTTATCCCTGTATTCAGTTGGAATTCCCTCGCCGGTGTCAGATACCGAGATGTAAGCGCGTGAGCCGCGTCTTCGGGATGAGACCGTAATAGAGCCACCCGCTTCAGTATGTCGCAGTGCATTTCCCAGCAGGTTGGTAATTACCCAGTTTATTTTTGTAAAATCGGCAGTGACCGGGGGCAGATCATCTTCAAGATCTGTTTTTAATTCTATATCTTTTTCTTTGGCCTGGGGTATTATGGGCTTTAGCGCCGAGGTTACAATTTTTTCAACTTCAGAAGGTTGAAAGTCAAGTTCGATTTGACCGGATTCTATTTTTGAAAGATCAAGCAGATCGTCGATTAAAGAAACAAGACGCTCGCAATCCTCGCTGGTTGCAAGTAGCAGCTCTCGCTGCTCTTCGGACAAAGAACCGACATTTTCTTCCAGTAGAAGTTCCACGCTCATTTTTATGGAAGTCAGGGGAGTCCTGAATTCGTGGGAAACCGTGGAAACAAATTCTGTTTTCATCCGATCAATTTCTTTTAGTTTCGTAATATCCTCAAGCAAAGTCACGACCAGTTCCACTTCAGTATTTCGATTATAAACCGGACGAACTTTCAACCGGTAGTCTTTTTCCAGGTTGCCCGTATTCAGGCAGATAACTTTGTCAGCTTCCTCGTCTGAGTTTTCTTCTTTTAATGTATTGTCTATTTCCTGGAAAATCTTTTCGTTGTTAATTACTTCCAGGAAATGGTGGCCGAGGATGTTGTCCTCCTTAATTGTGAAAACATTTTCGGCTTCCGGATTTATTAATACTATTTTGTTGTCTTTGTCGGTGACAATAATGGGATTTGAAATGCTGCGAACTATTGCTTCAGATTTGTTTTTTTCTGCTTTCAATCGGTTAATATTAGTTTCTTCGTATTCCCGGAGCCTTGTTGTCATGCGATTGAATTCCCGGGCGAGTTCACCTATTTCATCCCGGGAGTTTATATTTATTTTCTGTTTTAAATTGCCGGCCCCGATTTCCTCTACACTCTTTGTTAATTTCTTAATTGGTTTAAGGATAATTCGTATCAGGTAAAAAACAAAAATAAGACCTATTAAAATCAATAAAACAGAAATGAAAATAGTTGAATAAGTGGCTTTAATAGCTCGACTGTCGGCGTGCCCCTGGGCCTGGAGCATAGTTTTGTGATTGAGTTGTGAAAGGCTTCGAATAGTCCGTTTTACTTCCTGAAAATTTGGAAAGACAGTCTCCAGATAATATTGCTGGATGGTTTCCGGTTTGGGCTGTTTCATTTTTTGAAGCACGGAAAATTCCTCAACAAACTCTATATATTGTTGATTTAACTCTTCTATTATTTCCCGTTCGCCTTCAATAGTGATGTTATCTTCGGCTCGGGCAAACCACTTTAAAAATTCACCCTCATTTTCCTTAAAAATACGCAGGGCCTGCTGATCGTCCTGGAAAAAATAGCGAAGAAGGGCGCTGTCCTGGCGTTCGACTGCTTCCGTCATCTTTTCAGTTGCACTAATACTGCGGTAATTTTCCACCATGATGTTATCAATGGCGTTGCTCAGGTTTATAAAGTTAGTTACCGCCCAGCTGGCCACGCCGGCAGTAATTAAAATTAAAACAAGATAACCAATCCATATTTTTTTATTTAAACTTGTGAAAAAGTTCATATTTTTCTCCCTGTTGGAGATTATTTATTAGCGACTAATTATAGCGTATAATTAGTCGAAAGATTAGGTTTTTATCGAAATTACTGCAGAAGGTGCTGGTTTTAGTGTTTGATTTTTTCACTGAGCTTAGTCCCCCCACTCAGGCGATGCTCGGTTTTTTGACTGTCATTACTATAGGGGCTTTGCTTTTGATGTTACCGGGAAGTACAACTGCTCCGGGTAGTATGTCTTTTACGGATGCTTTTTTTACTTCCACCTCGGCGGTCTGCGTGACCGGATTGATTGTTGTTGATACGGGGTCTTATTTTACTTTTTTTGGTCAGGCTGTAATCCTTTCTCTTATTCAGATCGGTGGAATTGGAATTATTCTGGCTTCCTCGTTTTTGATCATTGGGTTTAAGAAAAACATGTCCATGGAAAGCAGGCTTGAGCTGCAGGAAAATTTTGTCAACTGGACTTTTGACAGGGTGAAAGCGGCGTTAAAACTGGTTTTCAAGCTGCTTTTTTTGCTGGAACTGGGAGGAGCAGCCATATTAACCTATGCTTTTGCTAAAAGGATGCCTTTCCCGGAGGCTCTATGGCACGGTGTGTTTCACAGTATATCAGCCACCTGCAACGCCGGTTTTAGTTTGAATGCGGACAGCCTTGTCGGTTATCAGGACAGCGCACTTGTTGTGCTCAGTGTGGCCGGATTAATTGTTTTTGGGGGGCTTGGATTTATTGTGATTGCGGAATTAATTGGTGGTCCGACAGAGCGGACGAAGTATACTTTGCACACCAGGATCATGCTCTGGGGTACGGTCATATTGATATCCGCCGGTGCTATTTTATTTGCAATGCTTCATCCCGAATCAAGCTGGCTGGATTATATTTTTCAGAGTATAACAACCAGGACCGCCGGGTTTAACAGCATTGACCTGCATCTGTGGTCTACACCCGCTATGCTTGTAATGATGGCTTTGATGTTTATAGGAGCCGGTCCCTCATCGACTGCCGGTGGAATTAAGATAACGACCGTCGCGGTTTTGCTCAGTAATCTCTGGGCCCGCGTGCGGCATCACCGAAACACCCATCTGCTGGGGCGCAAACTGAACTGGAAGCAGATTCACCATGCCCTGATATTGTTTTTTCTGGCCCTCTTTATTGTGATGTTTTTTACTTTCGCACTGACTATTACGGAGGAAGCAACACTTGAGGTTATAAGTTTTGAAGTTTTTTCGGCCCTGGGAACCGTGGGGTTGTCGCTGGGGATAACACCGGAGCTGACAACCGGGGGAAGATGGCTTATTATACTTGCAATGTATCTCGGCCGGCTGGGTCCGCTGACATTTGCGCTGGTTTTAATCCGTCCCGCCCGCCAGGAATATACGTATCCCGAGGAACGGATGTTAATCGGATAATTTAGTTTTTTCAGGAGGAAAAAATATGAAGTTTGTTGTGATTGGTCTTGGCTTATTTGGCAAGCGGTTAACACTTGAACTGGCCCAACAGAACCATGAGGTACTTGTAATCGATAATGACGAAGACCACATTCAGGAGGTCTATGATCTGGTGACCCGGGCTGTTGTGGGGGATGCTACGAATGAGAATTTAATAAAAGAACTGGTTACACCGGATATTGATGCTGCGATTGTAGCGATTGGTAGTTCGGTAGAGGCCAGCCTGCTTTCGGTGCTGCATCTGCAGCAGGTGGGTGTTAAAAATATATATGTAAAATCCAATCAACCCGGTCACACAACCATACTTCAGCGGCTGGGGGTAAGTGCTGTAATCAGACCGGAGGAAGATTCCGCCGATCGTCTGTCTGAGCGACTGGGTCGACCGCATGTGAGAGACCATGTGAAAATAAGAGAGAACTGTAGTTTGCTGGAGCTTGAAGTCCCGCCTGAGTTCGTGGAGAAGAAACTCGCCGATTTAAAGCTGCGGCAGAACTACCGTATTAATGTAATCGGTATCCAGGAATCAACCGAGGAAGAGATGAATTTCATCCCTTCACCGGATTATAAGTTTAAGAAGAATGATACGATGCTGCTGGTTGCTTCCCAGGATAAGCTGGAGGGGTTTATGTCTCTTTACGGTGGGTAGCAGACAAGGAGACAGGGAGAAGGGGGGACAAGGGGAAACGTCAAATTCAAGGTCAACGACTTTTTACCACAGAGGTCACAGAGGGACACAGAGGGGGAAATATCGAAGAGGCGAGCGGGCGAGGATGAGAGCAGGCGAAAAAGATTGTTGAGTGGAGAAGGGAAGAAGTGATGAAGTTACGAAGAAACGAGATTACGAAGGGGATTCAAAGGCTGAGACGTGATTAAGTGATTAGGTGACTGCGTGATTTTGGGGGGACTTTAACGGCAAGGGTACCCTGTTTTAGGTTGTCATTCCGGGGCCTGACCCCGGAATCCATTTTGATTTTTCGTTACAACTGTCAATCAACATCAACTTAAACATGGATTGCCGGGTCATCCCGCACTCAATTGGAAACTACCAGTGGGAACTTTGTGACTTTTTTCAGCAACTCCCCAATTGAGTGCGGGACGGCAATGACGGCGGGTTGTGGATGGATTACCGGGTTATCCAGAACTAAATCGGGAGCTACGAGTGAAAACTCTGTGACTTTTCAGCACCCCCCGATTGAGTGCTGGACGGTGATGACGGGCAGGTGGAGTGAATTGTCGGATCAGGTCCGTCACTGGTGGGGTTGAGGTTTTGATTTCAACTATAAACTACGAACGATGAACTGCTTTTATTAACTATAAACTGTGTTCTATGAGAGGAAATTAAATGCGTTTGATACAGGCCACGCTTGTTAAGGAAGATGTGAAAGCGCTTACTATCTGGTTGGAGCATGAGGATCTGGATTATGTTCTGCTGCCCGAGGAAAAAGAGAAATTCAGCCACCTGCTGATGCTTCCGGTCGAAGACTCGCAGGTGGATGAGGTGCTTTCGAAGTTGAAGGGAATGGGCGTGGACAGTGAAGGTTATCTGACTGTTTCTGAAGTTGAGGCCGTGGTTTCAGAAAAAATCGAAAAAAAACAGGCGGAGGCTGAACGGAAGGGGAAAAAGCCGGTAGAAAAAATATCCCGGGAAGAGATTATGGCCCGGGCTAATGAACTTTCCCGCAGCACAATTAATTTTATGTTATTTACACTGTTAAGCGCGATAGTGGCTACCGCCGGGTTGTTGATGGAC
>CAYTSZ010000079.1:0-8702 GCA_964440635.1 uncultured bacterium | reverse complement strand
CACTTATTTCTGCTCTTGCTGCTTATGATCCCGATGCCGAGCAGCGTCCGGATGCTCTTGTCCCAAATCTGCGCAAGGCCAACCGTATTTCTGCTAAAACCATTACACTGATTGCCGCCTACGATCGCTGTCGCTGTAACCGGGAAATAATTGCTCCCGATCCTGATCTCAGTCATGCAGCCAATTTTCTTTACATGCTTAAAGGTGAAAAACCCGGCCCTCGTGAAGAGGAGATTTTTAACACCTGTCTTGTTTTGCACGCTGACCATGGTTTTAACGCCTCCACCTTTGCCGCCCGGGTAACCGCTTCCACATTCGCCGACATGCATTCGGCGGTAACTTCGGCTGTCGGAACCCTGAAAGGCCTTTTTCACGGAGGGGCAAATTCGGAAGTCATGAAGATGCTGCTGGAGATCGATCAAAACGACCTGGATCCTGTCCAGTATGTAAAAGAAAAACTGGATGCCCGGGAAAAAGTCATGGGTTTCGGTCACCGTGTTTACAATACGATTGATCCCCGTTCGCCTCATCTTCGCAAAATGTGTGAGGAGCTCGGTCGCGAATTGGATCAGCCCCAGTGGTACCAATACAGCCGCCAGATTGAGAAATTCATGCAGGAAGAGAAGGGAATACGCTGCAATGTTGATTTCTATTCGGCTTCTGTATATTATCTGCTGGGTATTCCGGTTGATCTGTATACGGCTATTTTTGCTGCCAGCCGGGTAGTGGGCTGGATAGGTCATATCCTTGAGCAATACGCTGAGAATACACTTATTCGGCCCCGGGCCAGATACGTGGGCCCCATGAACAGGTCTCTTGTTCCCCTGGAAGAACGTGGCTGAATATTTGTCACTGAAAAGGCCGGCTGTTAAATATTGAAGCTTGATTGCCATACCCACTCAAAAAGATTTTCAGCCTGTTCGATTATTTCTCCCGATGAACTTTTAAATATTGCAAGGGAGAAGGGGCTGGACGGGTTGGTTTTTACAGAACATGAGCAGTTCTGGCCTCCCGAGGATATTCGCTGGCTCAGAAAAGCGTTTCCGACTTTGAAAATATTTAATGGCGTGGAAATTTCAGTCGGGTCGCTGCAGCATGTGGTTGTTATTCCCCCGTTTGTCCGGAAGGAAATACTGAATTTGAACACACCGGCGGAACTGGAAAAATATCTTGATAAAAACGGCGGATTTGCTTTTGCCGCCCATCCATACCGCTGGGGTTATGATTTCGGAGATAAAAATATAGATTATTCTCTCCCGGCTGTTGAGGTTGCAAGTTCAAATATGAACGAACCGGAACTTGTTCAAAAATCTTTGAATTTTGCCCGTAAATCAGATGCCCGTCCGGTGGCCAGCAGTGATGCCCACAGCGCGGATCCGGTCGGCCGGTATTACATTGAAACCGTGAAACTTCCCCATAAACAAAAAAGGCTGGTTGAGTGTCTCTGTGCCGGTGAATTCACCGCCGTAGCCCCGGAGCTTGATTTATAATGAAAGGTAATAATATGAAGGAATGTCCTTTCTGTCAGATTATCTCCCATCAGGACAGGGAGATTTTATATAAAACCGATACCTTCTGCGCTTTTTTTGACGCCTACCCGGTAAACGAGGGTCACACCCTGCTTATCCCGTGCCGCCATATTCCAGATATATCCAGCCTGACGGAAACAGAACAAGAACATCTGCCGGTGGCCCTGCTTGATTTGCGCCAGAAACTTTATACCCGTTTTTCACCCGACGGCCTGAACATAGGCATAAACGAGGGCGAAGCCGCCGGTCAAACCATAAACCACCTGCACATTCATCTAATTCCCCGCTACAAAGGTGACATAGAAGACCCCACCGGAGGCGTTCGAGGTGTAATCCCCTCGCGCCAGAAATACTAACCCCGGTGCCAGCCTTTTACATTTTACATTTTATTTTGAACCCACTTTAAGATGTGATTTTGCAACGGCAAAGACGTGATTAAGTGATCAGGGGATTCAACAGATGAATCGTGATTAAGTGATTAGGTGACTGCGTGATTGGGTCATCCAGCACTCAATCGGGAGCTACCAGTGGGAACTTTGTGACCTTTCAGCAGTTCCCCGATTGAGTGCCAGGCAGCAAAGATAAAAACATTTCTTAAGATTGTGGATGACAATAACAACCTGTTTTAGGCCGCCGTTCCGGAGTCTGCCCACGGAATCAAAAACACACCGATCGTCATTCCGAAGCCTGACCCCAAAATCAAAAACACACCGGTCGTCATTCCGGGGCTTGACCCCGGAATCCATTTTGATTTTGAATTGTGGGTTTGTTTTCAACTATCAACTTGTTAACGATGAACTTGTAAACTGTGTTTTACCAAGTTTTGTGTCTCCCCGAGTTGTTTCAGGAAAAAAGTAAAACATACCATTGAAAATTAAGATGAAATTTATCTGAAACTTTTAATTGCTTTTCAGTCTCCGATGCATTATATTGTAGTACAATTTAACGGACGGTGGAGGCTTACATCTTTTCCCGGGAGGGATTGTGATGGAGTCTCTACGCGCTTTACTTGCCACGGTTGTATGTTCCCCTGATATCAGGCTGCTGGAGACAGAGATTGCCGCTCTGTGGCGTTATATTGTTCCGGCACTTGATGGGGTTGAAACCACTACTGGCCAGCCGGTCAGGTTGTTAAAACGAGGGCGGGTTAATAGTTTTTCTGGCCCGGATTTAAAAGATGTCGTGCTCGAGATTTCCTCTCGCCGGCTGCGGGGGGATCTTGAGATTCACCGCCAGTCGGCGGACTGGTATCATCACGGGCATCACCGCGATCCTGCTTTTGACGGTGTGGTTGTTCATCTTTGTTTTAAGGCGGATCCTGATTGCCCGACCCGTCGCAGTGATGGGCGGTTTGTTCCCGTAGTCGAGCTTTATCCCTATTTGCCGCAATTACAGGAGGTTTTAGATCAGCATCTGGGCCCTGATTTTGAAAGTCGTCTCAAGGCTGTGAAACATCCCTGTTATGGGTTCCAATCCGGTAATAATTTTAATCGTCTCTTGAATAGGGTTGCGCTTTGCTGGTTTTTTCGGCAAGCAGCGGCCTTAAAACGTCTGCCCGTCAGTCGCCGTCTTTTTCAACCACTGGTTGAGGCCCTTGGATACACGGCCAATCACAAGCAGTTTCGCCGCCTGGCCCGCAGGGTTAAAATTTCTGAGTATTACCAGCAGGTTAATTCAGTTCACCGGATTGCCGTCAGGGAAGCCTGGCTGCTGGGAGTGGGCGGTTGGCTTGAAGGCCGGTTGCCGTCCGGTTTAAACAGGAGCATTCGTTTTCGCTATCAAGCCTGGCGCAGTGACTGGCCGGGCTGTCGTCCCAGGGTTAAAAAAACAGCCTGGACAAGGCGGGGAGTGCGCCCCCATTCTTATCCCCGCCGCCGCTGGTTGGTTATGGCAGCCGCCACCCGCCGGATTGATGGCAAATGGACTGAGTGGTTGAATGAACAAAAAGATCTGCTGTTCACCGATTGTTTTTGCACAGAAATGCAGAAAAAATTGTCCAGACTTTTTCGTTTTAATCCAGGTTGCTACTGGCAGCATCATTACGGTTTTTCCGATCAATATCGGGACAGAATTCCACGGCCGGTGGGGAAAAACTGGTTTGATCGGCTGCTGATCAATGTGCTTTTGCCCTGGTATTATCAGCGGTCTTTGCTTGAAGGAGAGGTGGAGGTAAGGAAAAGGGTAGAGTCTATTTTTATCAATTGGCCCTCTCTTCCAGGTAACAGGCGGACGCGTATTTTCAAGAAACAGCTTGGGTTACCCGGGGGAAAATTAAAGACCGCAGCTCTTCAGCAGGGAGCTGTGTTTTTATACAAACAGTTCTGTCGTTCTGGTGATTGTGAGAACTGTCCCTTCTCATCTTCGTCCCCCCGGCTGTTTGAAGCGCCGGTATAGCGGTATTATTAGGGGCTATCTGTCGGGAAATATCACCGACGGGAACCGTTTTCTGCTATTTGAAATGATTGATGATAAAATAAATAATAGTTTGATATAGAAAGCGTATGGTGCAATTGTCTTTTGGACTGGACTTTTTATTCTATACGGGGCATAATTTATAAAGATTTATTCCGTTTTTTTAATTATAAGTGAAATGGTGCTGGTTTTGATGAGTGTACCTGTTTTACTGATATTGCTTGCGATTATAGGTCTGGCCGGAGTTGCTGTGATTGTTATTGGTATGAGCAAAGAATCCGAGCCCGACGACTTTGACCTGAGCAGTCTGAAACCCGACGAAGGGGAAACCGGGGAGAAGATCCCGGGTGAAGATTCTCTGGAGGATTTTTTTGGAGAAAATCTGTTAAAAGAGGAAAATAATCAGTCCAAATCAAAAACCCCGGATTATTCCGATGTTTCCCTGCCGTTTGAACCTTTGAATACGTTTGAACCGGAACCCCGGCAGCATTCTGAGCTGACCCGCGAGATGAGCCGGTATCCCTGGCCAAAAGAGGATCAACAACTAAACGCTGAATATGATGATAGGACCGGTTCCGATTTGTCTTCAAAATCGATCCACAATGCCGTGGAATGGCTTCTGGCTGCAAATACGGAAGCAATTCACCAGAAACAACAGTATAGAAAATTTATTTCTTTTCTTATCCCCTTTATCAAATATCCCCGTGCGGGGGGAGCAGAAGCTGTTCAGGCAGCTCCCTGGCGGGAACGAGCTGCCAATATGAGCCGGCAGATAGGGGAACGGCTACTTATTATTGCTTTTGGCCTCAGTTGCCACGGCCCGGTTAAAATGAATGCGCATCTGGAAGCTTTTGGTGATTTGCTTGTCGATACCTGGAACAAAGACGGTCTTGAGCAACCACTTCTTTACCAGTGCCTGGGTCGGCTAGGGATTTTAACTCCTACTGATATCACTGAACTTCAGAATATTATGAAAAAAAGAATTTCCGGCCTCGTTCCCCGGGGGGAAGTTTCTAAACTTGAACGCGCTCGGTTTAATGCTTTTTTGCTGGGTGTCTGCGGGGGGGAAGAATATCCTTTCCCGACTGCCGAAGGGCAGCTTTCCCGTCTCTGGCACTGGGATGAAAATTCTCCTCCGCTTGTGGAGTGGAAATATCTTTTACCTGTTCTTTATGCCCTGTGGATACATCACTGGATCAAGGGAAACAATGCGGGAGCCGTGCGGGACCTTGCAGCGATGCTGGGTAGCTGGTGGGACAATCATGAACCGGCCGAAGGTTATTTCTCCGGGCAACCGGAAACCTGGGAAGGTATTTTGATGACCGCCTGGGCGCTGGTCCCCAAGAATAATCTTGTCTGGAATAAATTAAAAGAACGCTACAATGAACTTGAGTTTGAGGAACAGCAACTGGAGGATATAAGCGAAGGTTATTTTAAATGGCACGATAGTTTTGTTGAAACGGGAGAGGTTCCCCCGGAATCATTTGATGGCCGGCGCATGCCTCCGGCCAGTTGGTTGTTTCCCCTTCCCTCGGATTTGCTGCCTGAAGCTTCGCGGCCCTCTTTTGATTTTCCGAAAACCTGGCTGGAAGAACTTGGTAAGATGGAATCGCCTGATTTTGACAAAATAGAAAGTTATTGATTAAAATCGTGGGGTATCGTTGTTGATGAGTTTTGATATTGAAGTAAACCGGGGGCCTCTGACCGAACAGCCTCTTTCACCGGATGAAAAACGCGTTCTTTCCGAATATTTTCAACTGGAAGGGCAGAGGCGGTTTGGTAATTACCGTTCAATGCAGATGCTTGCCGCTGGTCGCTCGACCCCTCTTTTCGAGATGCTGGGGCTGGAGAGCGACATCCTGCACGATCTGGCTGATAAACAACTTACCCTTGAATTGAGTCAGCGTGAACACTGGATTGATCTAATAAAATCAATCCACGTCCGTTTTTACCGCCAGAAACCCGATCTGGCTCGAATAATTCTCTGGTCCCTTATAAGTCTTGAAAAACACGCCATAGTACAGATAGAAACCGGACGTGAAGAATACACCCGGTTTCTGCGCGACGTTCAGCAGCGCCAGCTTCCCCTGATCGCCCGCCTGGGAGAACAAACCAGCAGCAGCTACGCCACCCATATTTCCCTTTTTTACCAGTTGTTAAACATAGAAGGCCTCTCCAAAAACCTGATCCTACCGTGAAAACATAGTTTATAGTTTATCTTTCAGAGTTGAAAATAAGCCCGCGATTCAAAATCAAAATGGATTCCGGCGTCAAGCCCCGGAATGACGAACGGTGTGTTTTTGATTTCGGGGTCAGACCCCGGGATGACGGTCAAGACCGGGTTGCTATTGTCATCCATAATCTTAAGAAAGGTTTTTATCTTTGCTGCCTGGCACTCAATCGGGGAACTGCTGAAAGGTCACAAAGTTCCCACTGGTAGCTCCCGATTGAGTGCGGGATGACCCAATCACGCAGTCACCTAATCACTTAATCACGATTCAGCCTTCGAATCACCCAATCACTTAATCACGTCTCAGCAGTTGCAAAATCACGTCTCAGCTTTTCCCTCAATCTCCGCCTTTTTAATCTCGCTGATCAATCCGGTTACGTTTATCTCCCTGGGGCAGACTTCGATGCAATTATAGATTGTAAAACATTTCCAGAGATCCATATTTTTTAGTTGTTTTATTCGTTCTGTTTTTAGTCTGTCCCTGCTGTCGAAGAGATATCGGTGGGCGAGGGTCAAGGGAGCCGGGCCGCTGAATTTATCGAACTCCCATGTGGCCGGGCATGCCGACTGGCAGCAACCGCAGCGAATACAGCTTGCAGCAGCAGCAATTTTTTCCTGTTGAGCTGGCGTTTGTTTGTGTTCTTTGTCATTTTTACAGTTGCATCCCTGGAAGGGAGCAACCTTTTGATTTTCAGAGCGCATCTCCGACATATCCACAACCAGATCCTTTAAGACTTTAAAGCCGGGAAGGGGACGAACCACAACAGTATCCGGATACCCGATATCTTTGAGCAGAGTCTGGCAGGCCAGTCTGTTCTGGCCGTTTATCTGCATTCCGTCCGAACCGCAGGAACCCTGTCCGCAGTTGGCCCGGAAGGAAAGCGAACTGTCCACCTGCTCGCGGATTTTCTCCAGCAGATCAAGTATCCGGCTGTTTTCGTTTGCTTTCAGGTGAAATTCGTCCAAGTATCCATTTTCAACCGGGGATTTCTGCCGCCGGATCCTGATCAGAACTTCTTTTTCCTCAATCATTAACTTTCATCCTCTGTCTCTACATCTTTATATTCAAGTTTTGTTTCCCCGTTATCTTCTCGTACAAGGCTGTGTTTGAGCCAGTTATCATCGCTGCGCTCGGGGAAATCAACCCTGTAATGTGCGCCCCGGCTTTCCTCGCGCCCGAGCGCAGATTTCAGCACCGCTCTGGCCGTTGATATCATATTGTCCAGTTCGAATTTTTCACTCAAAGAATAATTGAACCGCCGGTTGCCGGAGGCTTTTGATTTTTGGCCCTGTTCTTCTATCTCTTTCAGCTCGTCGAGGGCGCTTTTCAGGTTTTTACCGTTTCTATAAACCCCCGCCGCTGAGCTCATCAGTATCTGTAGTTTTTTTCTGATTTTGCCAACCTGTGGGCCCGAGCCGGGCGTCAGTATATGCTCAATCTTTTTTTGCCATTTTTTAAGGAAAGATCTATCTATCTGCCGGTGAGCAGTTTTTTCGCTGTGTGTGGCCAGATGTTTGCCGGCCCGTTTGCCCATTACTATGATTTCAAGCAGTGAGTTGGTGCCCAGCCGGTTTGCCCCGTGCAGGGAGAGACAGCCGCATTCTCCGGCAGCAAATAGACCGGATACAATTTCTTTTTTGCCATCCGCCAGAACCTGTCCGTTTATGTCAATGGGGATTCCGCCCATGAAATAATGGGCCACCGGTCGTACTTTCAGCGGCTGGCGGCTTAAATCAATGTCCATCTGGAGCCGGGCGGTCTTAACAAGCTCGGGTAGCTGGGTTTCTATCTGCTCCCGATTAAGATGAGTCATATCCAGGTAAACAGAATTACCCCTGACTCCGCGGCCCGCCTTTATCTCCGATAATATTGCCCGGGTTACAATATCGCGCGGCGCCAGCTCCATCTTTTCCGGCGCGTATTTTTCCATAAACCGTTTTCCCTCGCTGTTCAGAAGATATCCGCCGATCCCCCGGGCTGCTTCTGTAACCAGGATCCCCGTCTCGGGCAGGGCGGTGGGGTGAAATTGAACAAACTCCATATCCTCAAGGGGGATTCCTTTCTCATAAACCAGTCCCTGCAGATCACCGCTGGTCGCCCGTGCGTTAGAATTAAAACTGTACAGTTGTCCGGCCCCGCCGCCTGCAAGCAGCAGGGAAGGGGAGTTAAAAAGATGGGGGTTGCCACTCGCCAGATCAAGAGCAACAAATCCGCAAACCACGGCATCTTCGATGATCAGCTCCAGGACTTGAAACTCATTAAAAAAATCGATCTCCATCTGGCGGCAGTGGTCAAAAAGGGTCTGGACAATAACCTGTCCGCTATAATCTCCGCAGAAACAGGCTCTTTTAACGGGGTCGAGGCCGCTCTTGCCGTAATGCCCTGCAAACTGCCGCTGGCCGATTGTCCCGGCCGGATTGCGATTGAAAGGTACCCCCAGCTGCTCCAGTTCAACAAGGTTTTCTTCCGCTTCTTCACATATAGTTTTGGCAGCCGGAAAATCAACAAGAAAATCACCCCCCCGCACCGT
>CAYTSZ010000078.1:0-8858 GCA_964440635.1 uncultured bacterium | reverse complement strand
GCCGTCATTCCGGGGTCTGCCCCCGGAATCCAAAACACACCGTTCGTCATTCCGGGGATAGAGGCAGAGCTTGAGAGGGTGTGAGCTTGAGAGCTTGAGCAAAAGAGAAAATCAGCTTCAAAGTCAAAAAAACCGTCATTCCGGGGCCTGACGCACACGGATGTGCTAATGCTGCGAACACAAGGATGTGTAAGAACAGTGCGAGCCGGAATCCAGTGGTTCTACCAGTGCCGTCATTCCGGGGTCTGCCCCCGGAATCCAAAACACACCGTTCGTCATTCCGGGGCTTGACCCCGGAATCCATTTTTATTTTGAATTACTGGTGTTTATTATAATCAACATCAACTTCAACATGGATTACCGGGTCAAGCCCGGTAATGACGGGCAGGTAGAGTGGATTGCCGAATCATCCCGCACTCAATCGGGAACCACCAGTGAGAACTCTAGGGCTTTCCCGCAACTCCCCTATTGAGTGCTGGATGGCAATGACGGCTTTTTTTGACCGTCATTCCGGCCTCTGACGCACACGGATGTGCTAATGCTGCGAACACAAGGATGTGTAAGAACAGTGCGAGCCGGAATCCAGTGGGTCTGGGTGATGGTTTTGTGTTAAGCTGCGAGCTAAAAAAGATTGTATGTTTTAATCTGCAAAATGGTTTCAGTGTCATTCCGGGGCCTGACCCCGGAATCCAGTGGTTTTGATTTATAGTTTTAACTACAAACTATGAGCGATGAACTGGTTTTTTACTCTGAGTTTTGCTTTAGCTGGGCGGTGGTGAGTTTTATTTTTTGTAAATCCGGTGGCAGGCCGCGCAGGAAGTGGCTGCCGTATGATTTTTTTGCACAGCGACTATCGAGGCAATATATTTTTCCCCGGTCCTCCCTGGTTCTTATCAATCTTCCTATTCCCTGCCGGAAAGTTAATACCGCTTCCGGAAGCATCAGGTGTCGAAAAGGATTTTTCCCCTCTGCTTCCAGCTTCCAGGAGCGCGCCTCAATCATGGGGTCATCGGGGACCGGGAACGGCAGACGGGTAACAACCACGGCTTCGAGACTCTGCCCCGGAACATCCACGCCCTCCCAGAAAGTGCCGGTTCCAAATAGAACACTTTCAGGTTCGGACTGCATTTTTTCAAGCAGTTCCCCCCGCCCTCCTCCCTCTCCCTGGACAAGCAGCGAATAATCGAGCTGATCGCGACATTTTTTAACAACAGGACGCATTGTCCGGTATGAAGTAAAAAGAACAAGAGTGCGCCCCCGGTGGCGACGGCAGATACTGTTTATACAGTCGACTAAATACTCCTGATATTTTTTTCTCCGGCGGGGATCAGGACCGTCTTCAACCATATAAAACCGGGCCTGGGTTTTAAAATCAAAAGGCGAAGGAAGTGATTTTTGAAATCCTCCCCGCAGAAGACCAATTTTTTTCCTGAAATAACTGAAATCAGCATCCACACTCAGGGTGGCGGAGGTAAGAACCGAACTACGGCAGGTATCTGTGAGAATATCTGAAAGACGGTTAGAGCAATCCAGCGGAGCGAGATTCAGGGCAAATCTGCCGTTTCCTTCTATCCAGCGAACATTTTCCTCATCCGGGGCGGGATTAAAAAACTCACTTATATTTTTATACATTTCCTGCAGACCCTCGCGGCGAAAAGAAGCATCAGCACTGAGATGAGGAAGGGGTTTGCCCAGATCCTTTTCCAGCCGGTACAGGCAGCCGGTCCAGAACTCAAGCTGCTCGCGCAGGGCGGCGAGTTTAGTTTCTTTCTCCAACCGCCGGCGCCATTTTGTTCGATGATGTAATTTTATCGGCCAATTACCACCACCGAACTCCTCTATTCCCTGCCAGAAAAAATCCCAGAGTTCACTTAATTCATCCAGCCGGAATTTCCAGGAACTTAAATTTTCGCTGCTTTTTTCGGAAAGTATTCCGGAGGCCTGCTTGAGCTGTTTGTAAAAAAACGAACGGGTACCCAGTCTTTTGCGCCAGTAAGGCCACTGCCAGCGCGGAACATTAAAACCAAAAATATCCTCGGCCACTGCGGGCAGATGATGCGCTTCATCAATTATGACCTCTCTGCCGGGGAAAACCCCATCGACCCTCTGGGCCAGGGAGAGAAACAAAGCGTGATTCATAACTATTATTTCAGCTTCGCTGGCCTTACTGTAAACACGGCTGACAAAACATTTGCGGTAATGAGGACAATCTCCGTAGAGACGGGTGGCAGGCAGAGCCCTGAGTTCCTCGCCAAACGGCTGGGAACCAAATTTGTCCAGGTCACCCTGATTGTTATAGACAGAAATAAATATATCTTTAAGTTTTTCCGCTTCTTCCCGGCTAAACTGTTTACGGTCGGTTAGCCGCATGAGTTTGCGCAAGCAGATGTAATTGGGCATTCCTTTTAAAACAGCGGCTTTTAGTTTTTTGTCGGCAAAACGATTCAAGACGGGTAAATCCTGATTTATCAGTTGATCCTGTAGAGTTTTTGTGCAGGTGCTAATAATCACCCGGCGGCCGGTTTTCCTGTTCCACTCAAAAGCCGCACTCAGATAAGCCATACCTTTACCGGTGCCGGTGGGAGCCTCAACTAACACCGGCTGACCACTATTGAACCCTTTTGTGATTAATCGGGCCATATCCGCCTGGGCGGGGCGATAATCGTACCCGGCTTCTCGCAACTGGTGGTCGGGGCCAACCCATTTATCCAACTTTTCGAGTTCCACAGTCCCCGGATCCCCGCCCGGTTTGCCCAGGTCATGGGAGGGTTTGACTTCCGGCAGAGAATTAAAAGGATCCGGATCAGTCATCCAGCCGTCCGATTCTTTTTGTTTGTCTATTATTTTTCTTAGAAGTTTTTCTTCGGGATGAGCGGCGCGTTTATAAACAACAGCCAGCTTTTCCTGAATATAGAGTGGGAGTTCAACTAATTCTTTTTCATCCATAGTTCAACAAACAACCCCCGGGAATATAAAAAAACTTACAGGAAAGAAAAATATATTCAGGTAGAACGCAGAGACTGCTGAATTCGCTGCAGAACCACATTGGAGATAAAAATAGAACTGTATGTTCCAACAACAACCCCTATCAGAAGAGTTATCGAAAGACCTCTAAGAGCAATGCCTCCGTAAACATAGAGGAAAAAAACAGCCAGAAATGTCGTCAGGGAGGTTACAATTGTCCGGTTCAAAACTTCATAAACACTGCGGTTTATAACTTCATACCAGTTTGCTCTATAACCCATAAGAATTCTATTTTCCCGGACACGGTCAAAGTTTACAATGGTGTCATTCAGAGAATAACCAATAACAGTTAATACAGCCGCCACTACCGAAACGTCAAACTCCACACCAAAAAAAGTCAGAAGTCCGACCGTAACTATAATGTCATGAATTATGGCAGCTATAGCACCCAGCGAATAGGTAAATTCAAATCGAATATGCAAATATGCGAGAATCCCAATCAATGAAATCAAAATAGCCAGAGCGGCCTGACCGATCAGATCGGAACCAATAGCCGGACTTACCATCTCACTACGAATCATAACAAACGGCGAAGTAACCGCTCTTTGTTTAAGGGTGGGAATATGAAAACCAGAAAGGACCGGAAGTTGAAGAACTTGTTCAGTGGAACTAAACAGGCTCCTGGAATTTCTTTCACTCACAATTTTGTCAGCCACATCGGCGTAGCGCCCGGCAAAAAACTCTTCATGAACTATTTCTCTCAAACTTTCTGAATCTACTTCTTCGAGTAGATCAAGACGGGCTGGCCTGGAACCTACAGAAAAAATCTGTTCGAAATTATTTTTAGGAATACCAAACCGTTCCAGCATAGGGTAAAGTTCTTCCATTGAATCAATTCCACTGGACTTCAATTTTGCAAATTCCTTCACAAAACCGTCTCTCTGGGCTTCAATTAACCATTTTTGTATTTCTCCCGCTCCGGCCCAGTTAAGATCCACCTCCCCTTCGGGGGTGAAATTATGACGAAGACGGGCCGTAATACCGGAGGAAAGTGCCGAGTTAATGAGGGACTGCACCCGATCCTCAATAATACTTTTTTGGGCTCGAGTAATATCAATTTTTTGGCCTTCTCCGGGACCCAGTTGGAAATTATCTTCTAACTGCTCGCGGGAAAGAAAAAAATGTTTATCTTCGGCCCCCAGCTCTTTAAATATATCCCCGTTCCCGGCGCGCCCGGCTTCATAAAGGCGATCGGTCAGCCGCTCGACTATCTGCTGACCACGAACAGTTATCATCATCCCCCGGCGGCCCTCCGATTCCTCAAGGCTTATAGTATTAATTTGGGCATCATCGCCTTGACTCTCAAACATTTCCCGAACCCTTGTGACCTGCTGGGTGGTAATCGGGCGGGCAAACTCCAGCATAACCTGAAAGCCACCCGTAAAATCAATCCCGTAAAGCAAACCGCCCCTGTAAATAATTCCACCGAGGCTGAGCAGAATAACTATGGTGGAAACTATTAAAGCCAATCGACTGTATTTAAGTGTTTCTCGCCAATCTATATTCATATTTACTCTCTCCCGATCCTTTTCCAACCAATATGCAGGGTATTAACCTCACGGCGAAGCGTACACACCGCAAACAAGAATTTCCCAATAAATAATGCCGTAAACAAGCTGGATATTATTCCAAGTATAAGTGTGACCGCAAATCCGCGCACCGGACCGGTTCCAAACCAGTAAAGGGCTATAGCTGTCAGAATGGTGGTAACCTGGGCATCAACTATGGCAGAGAACGCGTTGTCAAAACCATCGTTAATGGCAGTGCGCACCGGTTTACCCTCGGCCAGTTCCTCTTTGATACGTTCAAAAACTATAATATTAGCATCCACGGCCATACCGATAGTAAGGATTATTCCAGCAATTCCCGGCAGGGTAAGTGTCGCGCCAAACCCGGCCAGGCCGGCCATAAGAAAAAGCAAACACAGGGCAAGAGTCACAACCGCTATCAGTCCGGCAAAAAGATAATATCCCGCCACAAAAACCGCCACTCCAACAAGGGCAATCACAGCCGCATAGAGACCGCCTTTTATAGAATCCTCGCCAAGGGAAGGACCGATGCTGCGCTGCTCTATTTCCTGCAGCGGGGCCGGCAGGGCACCTGCCCTGAGCATCAGGGCCAGATCCCGGGCTTCATTGTCACTAAACTGTCCCGTTATCTGGGCTTCCCCACCCATTATAGGTTCATTTACCCGCGGAGCTGAGATTACTTTACCATCCATCACAATAGCGATCCTCCGATCAACATTTTCGGAGGTTAACTGACCAAAAAGATCTGCACCATTATCATCAAATCGGAGGGAAACAGAAGGACCCTGGCCTCTAAATTCCACGCGAGCTGTTTCAAGATGGCGGCCAGTCAGAATAGCTTCTTTCTCTACAATCTCTTCGCCCTGATTTTCATTACGGTAAGGAAGTATTTCATAACGTGGAGCAAGCCCAAATTCAACGTCCTCCCGGGTCAATTCCTCACCCACTACCCGAAATTCAAGCTGGGCAGTCTGCCCGATTACATTTTTGGCACACTGTGGATCCTGAATTCCCGGGAGGGCAACAATTATTCTGTTTCTACCTGTAAGCTGAATTTCAGGTTCCCTCACACCAAACTCGTCAATACGATTACGTATAATTTCAAGAGCACGTCGGGCGGCATCGGATTCACTCATATCCGCCGGCAATTTGGTAGAATCTATCTCGTAAACAAGGTAAATTCCCCCCTGCAAATCAAGCCCCAGATGCAGGTTTTCGGAAACCGGATATAACGCGTAAATTGCTAAAATCACCGCAAAAACAATCACAAAAAATTTCCAGTTCAATCCTTGTTCCATGAATAAACCTCTCATTTATAAAATTAAAATTATTTATGAATGAATATTAAACCACAATCTCACCCCAGCAGTCAACCAAACTGCCTCCTGCTTTTATAATCAATTTCGATACAGGAGAAGCTTTAATACCTGAATTATTAACTTGCGGACCGACGCTGGCGGCGGGTAAGATCCAGAACCAGGCCTATCTCCCCTATACCGAACCCTGTCTCCCGGGCTATTTTTTCTATATTACATCCTTCCGCATAATAAAGTTTAAAAACTTCGCGATATTTGGGATCTATATTTAGACGCTCCAACTGCCGGGGGCTGTAATTCCAGACGGATCGTGATTTGGTTTTTTGTTTTGTTTTGGCTGATGAAAAAGTGCTGCTCCCTGGAGCAGATATGGTGGAGTTCACACGGGAATATTTGTTCATGAACTGCCTGTAATATTCGTTATTATTCTTCGAGGCAGCGGAAGACGGCTGGAAAACTTTTACCTTACGGGGCCGGCGAAGCCACCAGAACAAAAATAGGAAACCACCTCCGGCAAACATAAAAAATATTATTTTCAACCACGGCCTGCCGGGAGGGGAACCGGGGCCGGACAAAGCGGAAGGAGACATTAAGCGGGCGGTAAAAAGCTCAGTATCGCCGTGTGGTTCTTGAGCCGGAGGCAATTTGGAATTTATCGGTTCCAGAGATCGAAAAGCCCGCGGAGCAATCGGAGCCGGCAGGGGTGGAACTCCGGGGCGGGGTTCTTCAACCCACAGTTTTTCTTCATCCTTACTGCCGGTTTTTTCCGGTTTTGATTTTTTAACACCGGTTTCTCCAGGCTTTTTTTCAGGTTTATGATCAAGATCAACGGGCCGTTTTTCCTTTTCTTTTAGCTGCGGTTGAGTCTCCCCTGTATCTTCCGCTTCGCCTGGTTGACCAGGTGATTTTAAATCCTGTGTGTCATTTTCAAAATCAGTTTTTTGTCCGACTTTAACAAAGGTATCCGTAGCCAAATGTAAGGGATCGGTGCCGGACCGGGTGGAAAACGTGTCGCTGGCCTCTGCTTGTGTTTTCCCTGAATCCAGTTTGGTTTCTTTTATCGTTCCTTCCGGGTCGTTTCTAAGACGGAAAAAAGGAGAGGACGCCGAGGCCGGTAAAATAGCAAAAACAAGTAATGACATTGCCAGCAGTACCAGCAAAAAGTTATTTTTCACCTACGAACTCTCGCTTCCCGTAAACGTTTCTCAAGGGGACGCAGTTCTAACAGATCGGAAAAAGGATTGTTTCCGTATTCTGGTTCCAGCTCCAGAACCAGGTTCCAGGCTTCCAGGGCCTGCTTGAATTTCCCCTGGCGAAAATATATTTCTCCCAGTGTGTCATGAAAGAATGCCACTGTCGGTTCCTCAGATATTGCTTCTTCCACAGCTCTACGGGCAAGATCTAAATTACCTATCCCCAGGTAAGCAACTCCCATATTATGATAGGCGTTGCTTGCCTGCCAGTCTCCAGCCAGCACTTTCTGATATTCTTCCACGGCCGAACGAAGTTGATCAATTCCTCTTTCGAGATTATCTTCCCGAAGCGAATACAACCCCCGGTTAAGATAGGAATTTGCTAACATAAAACGACTTCGGGTTGAATCCTCTCCCATTTCCAGAGCCCGCCGGAAATCACTGGCGGAGAGCCAGTCCGATTCGTTCTGCGAGAGATAATCTTCATTGTGAAACCGGGCCAGACCGCGGTAAAAATAATACCGTCCCTCCGAGGGATTCAGTTCGATTGCTCTTTGCAACCTGGTGATCGCACTTAAATATTCATTTTTTTCCAGAGCAATGCGGCCAAGATAGAAATGAACGCGCGCTGATCCGGGCTGCAATTCACGAGCCCGGAGCAGATGCTCCCGAGCTTTTCCAAGATCACCAGTATGGAAAGAAGTGATCCCCAGGTTCAGTCTGTATTCAAAGTTCTGCTTTTCTTCCTCCAGCAATTTTTCATACTGACGGGCTGCCTTTTTCCAGGCCTTGTTTTGAATGTACAAATCGGCCAACCTCTTGCGAGCGGGAGTATAGGTAGCGTCCAGCTCTAAAACCCGCTGGTATGCTTTCTCGGCCTCCGAATACCGTTCCTGCCGGTAATAAGTATTAGCCAGGAAGAAAAAATAACGGACACTTTCGGGTTTGTTTTCCACAGCCTGTTTAAAACTTTCTTCTGCCTGCTGCAATTCACCGCGAAAATAATGACGCAGACCCTCCTGGAAGTTATCTTCAGCAAAGGCCACTTTAAACGGAAAAATTAATGCTGATACAATCAGCAAAACTGCCGCTAATCTACGAATCATCGCCTTCGCCCTCATTTTCTGGCTGTCCTTTCACCTGCATTATAGATGATCGGTTTACTTTTAATTTAATATCTTTGGCAACATTAAGTTTCACCACATCATCAGAAACACTGCTGACCTGTCCGTGTATTCCTCCGGCGGTTACTACTCTGTCACCCTTACCCAGACCGGAAATCATGTCCTGATGACGCTCCTGTTCTTTCTTCTGGGGTCTGATAACCAGAAAATAGAATATACCAAAAATAATCGCCATCATAACAAGAAGGGAAACAAAACCTCCGTCGCCAGATTCTCCACCGCCAGCCATGGCCGGTAGAAATGCTGCTGTTAAAGTAAAAGCAGTCATAATATACAACCTCCTGTTTCAATATAAATTTTATAAACAAACAATACAGTAATATTACCATAATCAGAAATTTTCACGAGTATTTCATTAAAACACTACATCATCTCCCAAAACTGATAAAATATGTGGTTAACCGGACGGGCGAAGGATTTTCCAAAAAGGCTGGCGCACAAAACACGCTTTTCCCTACTGGCATCTATAATAATCGCTCCGAAAAACAACAGATCAGGGTTTGTTTTTCCTGATAATCCAATCCAATTACAACTGCTGCAAGGATAAAAAAACTTGACGCTGTTATTATTAATCTTTATAGTGAGTTCTCTTAATAACAGCTGATTATTGAC
>CAYTSZ010000077.1:0-8956 GCA_964440635.1 uncultured bacterium | reverse complement strand
GTTCCGGACAGTAACGACGGATAAAGTTCCCCTCAGAATCGTATTTTTCACTCTGGGAAACGGGGTTAAAAATTCTAAAATAAGGGGCAGCGTCGGTGCCGGTGGAGGCGCTCCACTGCCAGCCGCCGTTATTGGCAGCAGTATCTCCGTCCAGAAGGTGATTCATAAAATATTTTTCGCCCTCGCGCCAGTGGATCAGACAGTTTTTGGTAAGAAACATGGCCACAATCATCCTCAGGCGATTATGCATCCATCCGGTCGAATTCAACTGGCGCATTGCGGCGTCAATCAACGGATAGCCGGTCTGCCCTTTTTTCCACGCTTCAAGCCAGTCGGGGTGGTCTTCCCACTCGACGACATCGTATTTTTCTTTAAAATTAGCACAAACAACGCGAGGATTATTAGCCAGCACCTGAAAGTAAAAATCTCGCCAGATTAACTCCTCTATAAAGGTTTCAACGCCACGGGCCCGACCAAAATCATCAAGCATCTTACGGGCCTGATAATAGAGTTCACGAACTGAAATAACACCGGCTCTTATATACGGGGAAAGTTGTGAGGTGCTATTATCAAGTACGGGAAAATCTCGCGTTTCGTCGTAATTTTCAAGCCCGTTGTCTTTAAAATCAGCCCAACGTTTAATTGCAGCCTTCCGGCCGGATGGCCAGATATTTTGTTCATCAAGACAGGGTTCAAAACCGAGCGTCTGCACACCGGGTAGCTCACCGGCCCGAAGCGATGATTTTCCAAAGGAAACCGCCTTTTCAGAAACCGCCGGTTTCTGGCGGGCTTTCCAGCGGCGTGAGTAGGGAGTGAATACCTTATAGGGAGTATCCTGTTTGGTTAAAATCTCCTCTTTTTCAAAGAAAACAAGATCCTTGAAAGTCTTGACCTCAACTCCCCTCTTCTTAAGCAAATCACGCACACTGCGATCTCTTTTTATTTCATAGGGTTCATAAGCGCGGTTCCAGTAAACAGCTTCCGGTTTTATATTTTCTACAAGATTAGAAAAAACTTCCGTTTGATTTCCCTGGCGAACCAGTAGCTCGCCACCGTTATCCCTAATATTTTCACGCAGCTCTTTGAGACAGCCCAGCCGAAAACGCAAACGGTTAGCAGAGGAATGGACCCAATCTTTATGATCGGGATCTATAATATAAACTGGAAGGACTTTCCCCTCCACCTCGCAAGCCGATTTCAGAGCGATATTGTCTTCAAGTCGCAAATCCCGCCTAAACCAGAACAAAACATTAGCCATAAAAACTCAAATTCCTTACTACGAACATTTGGAAAATTTTCCAAATGTTCGGGTGAAATGGTTTTGATTATTTATGGTAATTTTTTATTGCCTGTTGACGCAAAGCCAGATCGGCCAGAACCAGGGCACAGGATGCTTCCACAATCGGAACCGCCCGGGGCAGGACGCAGGGGTCGTGACGACCTTTTGCTGCCATGGTCACTTTTTTTCCCTTACTGTTCAGGGTTTCCTGTGGTTTGTTTATGGTGGGTACCGGTTTAAAAGCAACTTCGGCAATGACCGGCATACCATTGGAAATACCACCCTGGATGCCGCCGCTACGATTTGTTGTTGTTTTTATTTCTCCATCCTCGCGGATAAAACTATCATTATGTTCGCTGCCTTTCATCCTGGCGGCGGCAAATCCGCTGCCGATTTGCACACCTTTTACGGCGGGAATGGACATCAAATGGTGGGCAAGCAGAGCATCGAGTTTATCGAAAACAGGTTCTCCCCAGCCAGCCGGGCAATTACGGGCAATCAGTTTTATTACTCCGCCCAGAGAGTCCCCTTCCTTTTTTGCATCTTTAATTCTTTTCTCCATCTTTTGGGCTGCTTTGTAATCCGGACAGCGAACTGAATTATCCTCCACATCACCGGCGGTTATCTCATCAACATTGATTTGGGAAGCACAAATATCATGGACCTGCTGGACCCAGGAGACAATTTCAAGGTTGAAATTTTTTGACAGGTATTTGCGGGCCACGGCACCTGCGGCGACCCGGGCAAGAGTTTCACGGGCACTGGCCCGTCCTCCCCCCATCCAGTTCCTGCGCCCATATTTTTTTTCATAGGTAAAATCAGCGTGTGAGGGGCGGTAAATATCTTTGAAATCTTCGTAATCCTCACGGCGGGAGTCCTTGTTTTTCACCATCATCGCTATCGGGGTACCCAGGGTTTTCCCTTCGAAAACCCCGCTCATAATCCGAACCCTATCGCCTTCCTCGCGAGAGGTTGTCAACTCGCCCTGGCCGGGCCTCCGGCGGTTCAATTCTTTTTGTATATCCTGCCGGGTTATTTCAAGCCCGGGCGGGCAGCCGTCAATAACAACCCCCACGGTATCCCCGTGGCTTTCGCCCCAGGTGGTTATCTTGAAAGCTTCTCCTATTGTATTACCGGCCATGTTTAGTCTCCTTTATTATGATTATCATTAAGGATACTACTAAATACGATTAGAATAAAGTCAATCTTTCATGGCTGTAAACTCGTCGCTAAATTTCAAAACTTAAATTGATTTTGATAATTGCAATCTGTTTAAATCACTCGCACTGAAATTTTATTTCAAAACCACAGCCCCGATCTAAGCTTAAGAGTTTAAAACTGCCACCCAATTGATTTCTAGAAAGACTGGAAACCAGCTTTAAACCGAGAGAATCGGTGTCTTTGATATTAAAATCCCGCGGGAGACCGCGTCCGTTATCCTGAATAGCAAGCCGATATTGTTGTTCTTCTTCATCGGTTTCTTCGAAAATAAGTTCTATTTTCCCACCATCACCGTCAAAAGCATGCTCGAGTGAGTTTGCCACAATTTCATTAACCACAAGACCGCAGGGGATGGCCTGATCGAGAACAAGAGCTGTATCGGCCACTTTTAAATCAATTTTTATTCTCTTTTCTTCACCGGCATAGGTGGCCAGAAGGTCGGTGGTGAGTTCTTCCAGATAAGGTCTAAAATCTATCTTGTCCAGTGAGTGGCTTCTGTAGAGTTTTTCATGAATCAGAGCCATAGCATGGATACGATCCACACTTTGTTGAAGTATGGTATGGACGCGCTTATTGGGGGTGCGCATTGCCTGCATCTCAAGCAAACTGACCACGACGAAAAGATTATTTTTAACCCGGTGATGGGTTTCCTTGAGCAAAGTATCTTTATCGGCCAGCGACTGCTCCAGTTTTTCCTGTGTCTCTTTCAGGCGGGTTATATCAAGGATAATACCATCTATGTATTTTCGGTCGTTACCCGGATAGGAGACAACCTGGCCGCTTTCTCTGACCCAGCGAATATCACCGGTACGATTTATGATTCGATAAGTCAGGTCATACTGCCCGGACTGCACCGCAGCTCGAATTTTCTGAAGATCCTCGGGATGAACTATACTTGCATAAGAACGGTTATTATTATCAATGAAATCTTCCGGCGGATACCCACTTAATTCCTGTATTTTCGGACCAATTAATTTCATGGTCCAGTCTTCATCATCAAGACAGCGGAAGACAACCCCCGGGGCATTGTCAACTATAGTTCTGAATCTCTTTTCACTTTTCTTTATTTTTTCTTCCATTTGTTTCCGACCACTAATATCCAGTAAAGAAGCCACTACCCGGCGTGTACCCGGAAAAACAGAGACTGTAATATGGACATCTTTGATGGTCCCTTCTCTATTTACAAATTTGAAATCGTACTGGTTTTTAACCTCCGCGGAATTTTCTTTTCGACGCCGGTAATTGTCACTCATTCTTTTGATTTCCGATTCGTGAATAAAATCAGTCCATGGTTTTTTATTGACCACCTCACTGCGACTGTATCCGGAAAGAGATTCAAATTCTTCATTTATTTCCGAAATAACACCATCGTCCTCAATAACCACCAGGGCGGTTCCGGTGTGTTCGAAAATAGAACGAAATTTTTCTTCGCTCCGGGCCAGGGCCCGTTCAGCCCGCCGGCGAGCTGTAATGTCCTGGCCGATGACAATAACATATTCGGATCGATCTTCGCTGCTGCTCAATAAAGTATTTGACCAGGATATTAATCTTTTATTGCCGTCTTTATCAAGCCAGTGGTTTTCCTGTTTTTCTGAAAAATCATTCTCGTTTAAATTATCAAAGATTTTAATTACATCCGCTCTCTCATCCGCGGGGATTAAAAGTTCCCAGATTTGTTTGCCGGCCACTTCTTCGAAACTGTAACCTGTAAGCTCCTCACAGGCATTATTGAAACGAACAATTTCCCCCTTGCTATTCAGAACGACTATAAGCGCACCGGCGGTATTTAAAACTGCATTCACAAAATTTCTCTCTTCACGCAGTTCCTGCTCGATCTTCTTGCGGCGGGTTATTTCATTACCAATAGCCAGAATTTTATTGCCATATTTTTCATCGGTGGGGAATGGCAGGCGCAAGGTTTGAAACCAGTGGGTCTGGCCGGTAACCGGATTGGTTATTTTTTCGGACGCCACAAATCGAGAGGAGTAATTTTTTAGAACATCAGCTTCGAGCTGTTTGATATTTTCAATTTCTTCAGTTTCAATCAAGATATCATCGACATTTTTACCAAGTAGTTTTTCGGGGGGATGGCCGTTGAATTCACTAAAAGCCTTGTTGACCAGCTGTAGCCGGCCATCGGAGTCTTTTATGTAGAGTATATTGGGCATGCAATTCAATATTCTCTCAAGAAGGTCATTTTTACTCTGCAACTCTATCTCGGCAGACCGGCGGCTTTTTATATTTATATAAAGAAGAATAATAATAAAAAGCAACAGGGCAAAAAACAAAAATTCAAACACAAGTGAGGGTGCCATTCAAACCCAACCTCGCGACACTTATTTTTCCTGGAAATTTATATTGTTAAAAAAGTAAGGAAGTAAACGAACAGAAATACTCAAACATATAAACAGTAAAAAAATATTCTGGTCAAACAGTCTTCTCATCCTCAAAAAACCAGGCCTGCAGTGAGCCGGGTGGTTTTGGTGGATTGTTTTGCGGGTCAAAAACCCAGTTCAATATCCAGTTCAGGGCGTTTTTCTTGACCGGTTTGGTAAAAAGAGCCCTGGCCCCGGACTCTTTAGCGCGCTTAAGGGTAGCCTGGTCACCGTAGGCGGTAATATAAACTACGGGGATATTGCCGTTATAGCGCCTATTTATTTCACGGGTAGCCTCAATGCCGTCCATCTCACCGATGAGCTGGATATCCATTAAAACAAGGGCCGGATCAATCTCCTGTACCTTTTCAATGGCATCCTCGGCCGTGGCACTGATGGCAGGAACCTCATAACCCTGATTTTCCACCAGCATTTTTATATGCTCGGCTATCACAGTAGCATCCTCGACAATTAATATATCTTTTTCCGACATCGTAATCCTTTCATATTCCAGTGGTTTTACCGCCATTTTTAACACCACTCATATCAAGGTAACGTATTTAAATTGAAATTTCCACCTTTTCTATTTTAAAAAAATATATAAAATTTTCATACAATTCCTGATTCAAACCTTATTAGTTTGCCATATATTTTCTGTTCGTCAAAGGATAATATTTTTTTATTTTTCAGAAGCCAGTTTCCTTCCACCATGGTATGCAGTACATCAGAACCGTTTATGTTGTAAACAATCAGCGCGGCGGGGTCATGAACCGGTCTGAAACGCAGATCATTAATATCAATCACAGTAAGATCGGCCTGCCAGCCGGGAAGTAAACGACCCACCTTTTCCAGCCCCAGGGCGCGGGCTCCATTCACCGTAGCCATTTTAATCACCCGGGAAGCGGGCAGCAGGCAGGGATTACGATGTGTTACCTTCTGCAGCAGAGCGGCGGTTTTCATTTCACCAAAAAGATCCTGGTCATTATTGCTGGCCTGACTGTCGGTGCCCAGGGTGACATTAATACCGGCTTCCAGAGCTTCCTTTACAGGAGCAACCCCGGCACCTATTTTCATATTACACTCCGGGTTATGGGAGATGGAAACACCTCTTTTGGCGAGAAGCTGAAGTTGAGTGGCATCCAACCATATGGAGTGAATCGCAAGCAAACGGGAGGAAAAAAAACCAATGCTATCCAGATAATCAAGTGGAACTTCATTCCATTTTTTCTTCATTCTGGCCTCTTCGCCGCGGGTTTCGGCGAGATGAATACTGAGGGGACAATTAGATCCGATTATTATTTCCTGTCTGAACCAGTTCAAAAGAGATTCGGAGCAGGTGTAAGGAGCATGAAGAGCGGCTCCCCGTTTTACAAGCGAATTATTTTGCCCCTCTAAAAAATCAAGCATGGCGGAGCAATTTTCCGGGTAAACATAATCCATAACTGTTTCATAAAGGACGGCCCGCAAACCAGATTTCTCTACAATATCCACATACTCTGGCTGGCCGACTGTCATATCTGCAATAGTGGTCACCCCGGCTTTCAGAGCTTCCATAAGAGTTGTTTTTACCGCCAGTCGGGAAACCTCCTCGTTGTAGTGTTTTTCTCTGAACCGTCTTGTTTTGGCCAGCCAGGCGTCAAGAGTCAGATCCTCCGCCCGGCCTCGCAGCAGGGCCATTGGCATATGTGTATGGGTATTTACCAGTCCGGGCATTACCAGATTTTCCTGCATAGATTCTGTCGGCCAGCCAGCGTATTTTTTCTTCAAATCAGAAGTTTTACCCGTTTCAACTATTTTCCCATCTTCCACAGCAACAGCAGCTTCTCTAAGCAATGGAGATTCAAAATCCGGCAACAACCAGCAATCGGCCAGCAACTTTTTCACATTAAACACATCCCGTTATTTCAACTGTATTCTGCCAGATGATAAATGTTTTTCTTTATGTATTTTCTGTAAAGTTTGACTATTGAAAGATCGCTCTGAAGGGAAATGAAGTCGATAACCGGATCATTATCGCCGTTATTTTTCAAAAAAGGATGGCGGCGATAGATGAGAGATATATTTTTGCTTAAAAAATAATATAACTCCGAAAGAACATCATAAGCTTCACTATCAATAGGTGACTGGCTCAGTTTGAGATAAAGTTCCTCAAACATAAAATTGCGCAAAATATCCGTCGCCCGGCCAACCTCTTTGGACATAGCTACTTTTCCTTCCTGCTGGCTGGTTTCTATCATATCCCGGATTGTAGTTTCGATCCTTTCGCTGCCGCTTTCTCCCAGTACACGCCTGACCCGGGCGGGAATATCATCCGGATTTAAATAACCGGCCCGCACGGCATCATCGATATCATGATTTAAATAAGCAACGCTATCACAATAGCGAACAATTCCCGCTTCCCGGGTTAACAGTTTTTTCTCGCTTACGGGTTCAAAAATGCTGGATTTTGATTTAGAATGACCGGCAATACCATCGCGAACCTCAGCGCTAAGATTAAGCCCGTCTCCCTTTTTCTCAAGAAAATCAACCATCCGCAGTGACTGGCGGCTGTGATGAAAACCGGTCGGGCTTATCTCATTCAGAACCTTCTCGCCAATATGGGCAAAGGGTACATGTCCAAGGTCGTGGCCGAGAGATATCGCTTCTGTTAAATCCTCATTGAGCCCCAGAGCGCGGGCAACCGTTCGGCTCAACTGGACAACTTCAAGCGTATGGGTCAATCTGGTCCGCGTATCGTCATGAATTGGTTCAATGAAAACCTGGGTTTTGAATTTCAAACGTCGAAAGGATGGAGCATAAATTATTCGGTCCCGATCCAGATGATAACAGGTACGCAGATCATCCGGCGGTTCACAGCGCTTTCTTCCCCGGCTTTCAGAACAGAACTGGGCCATGGGAGAAAGAAACTCTTTTTCCTGCTGTTCTCTTTTTTCTCTGAGAGTTAAATTTTCTGTCATATTATCCGGAAGACAGAACGAACACAAGAAATACGAGCAAACAAGGGTTCGACTGTATCGGAACCAAAAAATTCACTCAGGGCGAACAATTTCTCTGTTTTCAAGATAGTTGGCACCAAAAGAATCGGGCAGTAGCTCAGACACACTGCTTATTTTATAATCGCCGGCAGTGTTGGCCATTATGACCCTCATATCAGCATTAAACTCATTGAGAACCTGGCGACATGCGCCACAGGGAGCACCGACTCCTTCGGTGGTATCCACCACAATCGCTATCGAAGTAAATTTTCTTACTCCATCGCTGACAGCTTTGAATATAGCGGTTCTCTCGGCACAGTTGGTAAGACCATAAGAAGCGTTCTCCACATTGCAACCGGTCACTATTTCGCCATCTTCGGTAAGTAAAGCGGCCCCTACTCTAAATTCACTGTAAGGTGCGTAAGCCTGGCGAAGAGCTGCAGTGGCCTTATCCACCAGTCGTTTATCAGTTTTTGTCATTTCTTCCATCTTATAATACCTCCTGTGAAAAAATAAAATCAGGAATTTTCTATTTTATGTCTCAAATCAGCTTTGGTTTCCGCATCAACGAAAGAGGCATCCACGGAATTAAACAAAATTTCTTTTAAATCGGAAATATCGAGGCCAAATTCGTTGGCGGCCAGCAAAAACTCCTGGTTGATATCAGTATTACTAACCCGGGGATCATCGGTATTTATGGTTACCTTGACCCCTTCTTCATAAAAATCCATGAACGGATGGACATCAATCGATTCTACCGCCTGCGTCTGAAGATTACTGGTCAAACACAGCTCAAGGGGAATCTTTCGTTCAACAACCTCCTGCATCAATTCTTTGTCATCAATCAGTCGAACACCGTGACCGATTCTCGCGGCACCGAGTTTGAGGGCCTCGCGGATATTTTCAACACTACCGGCCTCACCGGCATGAATGGTAATCGGTATATCATTCTCCCGAACCAGGTCAAAAGCCTCCTGATGTTCGTGCGCTCCATACTGACTTTCATCGCCGGCGAAATCTACTCCGGCGATACCACGATTTTCATACTCCACAGCCAATTTAGCCAGTTCCATACTGCTTTCCGGCGGGGTCCCGCGGTACATACA
>CAYTSZ010000076.1:5402-9054 GCA_964440635.1 uncultured bacterium | reverse complement strand
AAAGGCACGAAAGGGCACGAAAAAAAGGCTGAGGCTGGAAGGGTTTTAAATAAATAACAAAGAAGTTGTTCGTGTAAATTCGTGTATTTCGTGGTCAAATAAGGTTTTGAAGTTAGGAAGTCAAAGGCGTGTGACCACGAAAGGCACGAAAGGGCACGAAAAAAAGGCTGAGGCTGGAAGGGTTTTAAATAAATTTCAAAGAAGTTGTTCGTGTAAATTCGTGTATTTCGTGGTCAGATAAAAAGTTTGAATTAGATTTTAGTGGGTATATGGAGTCGATTGATATGCTGGGAAAAGTTAACCGGAAATTATTTATATTTTTCGTGGTCATCACGGTCCTTGCCGGTTTGCTGCCAGGGGTGGTTTGTGCGGGTAGTGGAGATGAGGGGAAAGCCGCGGTGGTGTTTTTGAAGCTGGATCCGCTGGCCGGGAGTGCGGGGGTTGGGTCGGCTTATGTTGCCCGGGCGCGCGGAGCGGCAGCAATGCATTTCAATCCAGCCGGTCTGGCTCAGCAGAGAAATTCTGAGGCCAGTTTTACCCATTTCGATATCTTCGAGGGAATTAAATATAATTATCTTGGTTTCGCCGGCCGATCTCGCAAATATGGTGGAGGATACGGGATAGCTTACAAGGGGCTTGATTACGGTGAGATGAAGAAAACTGAGATAAGCGGTGACAACCCGGTAACCGCCGGGCTGGGGGAGTTTGACGCTGATGATATGTCTTTAGCGTTTTCATTTGGTCGCCGGTTGGGAGAAAAAATAGATGGTGGAATTACGGTTAAATATGTGCGCGAGTCGATAGCCGGTTATGACGGTGCGGTTATCAGTGGTGACCTGGGGGTTAAATATTATCCGCAGATAGCCGGTTACGATTTAGAGTTTGGAGTTGCCGCTCGCAATATTGTTGGCGATTTGAAACTGGATGAGGATGAGAACCCCCTGCCCCGCCAGTTTGCTGCCGGAGCACTTTATACAACCGTCGGGAAGAACAAAACCGACCGTGTTTATCTGACCGCTGACGGAGTGTATTCAAACGATGCCGATGCATATTATGCTATTGGTTGTGAATATCTATATAAAGGCATAATTTCCCTGCGCGCCGGTTACAACGACGACATGGAAGCCGATGACGGATTCACACTTGGATTCGGGATGCGCGGTAAATCCTTAAGCGTTGATTACAGTGTGATTTCAGCCGGCAATCTCGGTGATTACCAGCGACTTTCTCTTACCTATGATTTTGGTTCCTGACTTATTTTCAGATTTGTAGATGATTTATTGAGTGTCAAATAACAGTCACCTGAGTTGAGCGATTCTGTGCACGAGGATGTCTCACATCTTGTATAAATCCGAAAACAGGACATGACACATCCCTCACCAATTGGTGTCTCCGATCAAAAACCACTCAACTTAGGTATGAATAAAATGGATACTTTTTGACTCTTCTTGAAGAAATAGAAATTAGTTTTCATCAGTCCGCATTTGATTTTTCTGAGAATGTTCTGAAGAATATGGATAAAACAGGAAAAAGAAGTTTTAGAATGTCGGTTGAAGAAACTCTTTATCCGCCCCACCACCGGGAAGCCTTGCTTAACCATATGGGTGTGTTTGAGGATTCAGGAGTGTATCATTTGAAGTTGAAAGAACCACGGGTTTTTATCCCCGGATGGCCAGGCAGATGATTGAAAACTATCCGTCTGCAAAATTTTATGTAATGTGCAGGTTATTTTTATACAGTGAGGGCATAGTATACGAAGTGATAGAAGAAATTTTAAACAGAGGGTATAGTATAATACTTTGTTTTGTAGCCCGGAAAATGATTATCGCGGACTTGCAGTAGAAAACTTCAAAATCTTCTGAAATGCTGTTTCATGGCTGCTCAGAATTGCGAAATGTAAGTTAGCGATAATCATTGCCCGGAAACCACTGCATACAAGTATAATCCCGGTCGCCGTGATTTTTCGCAAATTTTGGATACAGAAGAAGAAATATTTGATTTTTCTACTTATTATTAAGACTGGATATAGAGGGTTTGAGAATAACGTCAGAGGTGTATTAGAATGAAAAATTTAAGTAAAATAATTCCAAAAGATCTATTTAAATATTTGGCCGGTATTATTTTAGTGACCATCTTTAGATTTATTCCGCGGCCTCCTAATTTTCAGCCCGTTATGGCGACAATGCTGCCGTTTTCAAAACAGGGTGGCAGTAGTGGCGGAGTGTTGTTTGGTGTGCTGGCAGTTATAATATTTGATTTATCCACCGGGTTAATTGGAAGTTGGACACTGGTTACCGCAGGCACCTATGCTTTGATTGGTTTTGCCGCCGGTTTATACTTTAAAAACCGGGAGAGCAAAATAAGACATTATTTAGTTTTTTCAATAATGGCAACTGTTTTTTATGATTTAATCACCGGCCCAGTGACCGGTGTTTTATTGTTTCAGCAGACTTTTTGGTTTTCCTTATCTGGCCAGATTCCATTCACTCTTTCTCACCTGGCGGGAAATATGATTCTCAGTTGTCTTCTTTCTCCTCTGGTCTATCGCTGGATATCAACCAACTCTCTCTTTGAACCAGCGAAAGTAATGACTTTGTTTTCCCCGAGTTAAGTTGCCGCCAGGGAAACAATGATTCTCATATATTTTAAGGTATAGAATTAATATGAATGATTTGCGTTTTGTAAGGCCTGAATTCAAACTGCTGTTGTCTCTGATATTTCTGGTTTGTTTTGATTCGCTTGCGATGGCTGCCCGTGTTGATACCCGGCCGATAATAATAAAAGAACCAATAGTTGTAACGGGTAGCCGGCTAACCGGAAACCCGGTTGAAGAACTTGATTTTCCAGGCCGAGTTGAGGTTATTACCCGGGAGGAACTCAAGCGGAGTCGGGGTTTGACTCTGGCTGATCTACTTTCTCGCTTGCCCGGGATCTCTGTCTATGATTCTGGCGGGAATGAATTCGATAAGGTTGTTTCGGTTCGAGGTTTCAGTAAGGGTCAGGATGTTTTATATCTTGTTGATGGCGTGCCTATAAATCAGCGCAGTGATAACAGGGTCAATTTTCAGGCTTTGCCACCAAAAGAGGCTATTGACTCTGTAGAAATTATTTACGGTCCTGCCAGTAGCTTGTTTGGCGGACGGGCAATAAGTTCTGTTGTGAATATAATTACGGTTGATCAAGTTGAAAAAAACAGCCTGGAGCTAACCGGGGGTTCTTATTCTCTGTATGAATTAGGCTTCAATGCCGGAACTGAATTTAAATTTGGGGATCTATTTATTTCCGGCCGGATGCATGAGCGGGAGGGTTACAGGGAAAACGCTGCCAGCAGTTTGGATAATTTACTTATGAGTGGCGTGATGCCTGTAAAGGAAACCGGCCGGGTTGATTTTATGGTTGGGCTTAATCTTAGCGAGGTGGAGGCACCAAATGCGCTTACTGACACGGAGCTTACTGAAGACCGGCGCCAATCGTTTACGGAAGGCGATTATCGGACCGTGGATCGAGTTCAAACCAGTATTTCTTACAGTGATCAATTGTCAGAGAATTTTCGGTTTCATAGCAATGTGTATGGTCAGAAACAGGAAACCTTTTTTCGCACAACTTCTCGCGTCTGGGGTTCCACCTCCAGGATTGATGATACAGAAGAAAC
>CAYTSZ010000076.1:0-5392 GCA_964440635.1 uncultured bacterium | reverse complement strand
GCTTGATTACGTTCAGCTTATTTTCCCCGGGAAATTACTTTTCGGTATTTCTAAAGATCACACCAGCCGTGATTACCGGGGGGACTGGGGAGCGGATCGAACCGACCGCCAGAAAAACAATGCGTTTTTTATAGAAAACAGAGTATATTTATCGAATAAATTTTCTGTAAGTGGGGGATTTCGATACAGTGAAATTGAAATTGAAAGTGTTGATCACGTAAATGATACAAATTTGGAGTTCAATTATTATCCTTCTAGCTTTAAGGTGGGAACTGAATTAGAAATATATCCTAAGTTAATCCTGTATGCTCAATATGGTGAAGCATTTCGCCCGCCCGATTTTGATCATATAGCTGCGATGGCCGGGCCGTGGACTACTTTTAATCCCGATTTAAAACCCGAGGACAGTCGTACTCGTGAAGCAGGTTTAAAGTTTCGGACCGCAGCTTACCAATTTATTATGGCAGCTTTTCAGATACAGACATACAATGAGATAGTGTTTAAGGATAATACTAATAAAAATTTAGACAAGACCAGCCGGGAAGGGATGGAGGTTTCGCTGGATTTACCGTTGACAGACAGGTTGAATTTACAGGGTGGATATACCTATTTGCGGGCGATAATAGAAGAATACGCCGCGGATGAATCTTACGAGGGGAACCGGGTCCCCATGGTGCCACGGCATCAGGGCGATATTTCTCTTGAATATTATCCCAATCACAATGTGAATTTAAGTCTGGCAGGTCGTTATGTGGGGGAACAGTATGTTATTTCCGATCAGGCAAACACCGGCCAGCAGCTTTCGGATTATTTCACGCTTGATTTTACAGGGATATGGGACTATTCGGAACAATTTAGTTTCAAGTTCGGGGTGAACAATCTTACCGACAAGAAATATAGTTCTCGAGCTGTTCTGGCGAGTAATGAAAAAACTTACTATTCTACGGCCCCGGAGCGAAACTATAGTTTTAGCACCACCTGGAATTTTTAAAATAACCCCTTAGGTTTCCTCAAAAAGACGTTTATACTTAAATTGAGCGATTCTTGATCGGAGACACCCTATCTCTCAGACTCATTCTCGCAGTCCTCCGGAAGCTGTCGAGAATGAGAAAACAAGATGTGATACATCCTCAATCTCAGAACCGCTCAACTTAGGTTATAGTTTTTTAAAGACCGTAAATTATCTTCTTTCTTAACATCAACTTCAACATGGGTTACCGGGTCATCCAGCACTCAATCGGGAGCTACCAGTGGGAACTCTGTGACTTTTCAGCAACTTACCGCTTGGGTGTAAGGCAACAATGACGGAGTCATTGGAAGGTTCAGTTATTTTGAGTTATTTTATTGACAACCGGATGGAATTTGAGTATAGTATTACAGTATTTAAAAAGGACGCGGGGTAGAGCAGTCTGGTAGCTCGTCGGGCTCATAACCCGAAGGTCGCAGGTTCGAATCCTGCCCCCGCTACCATTTTTCTTGCAGGTCAGAGCTTCAGCTTCTGAGGCCTGGCTCTTTTTTTTTACCGACTTTGACAGCGGCGTAGCTCAGTGGTTTAGAGCACTCGGCTCATATCCGAGTTGTCCGGGGTTCGAATCCCCGCGCCGCTACCATTCTTTCCCTCTAATAAACCTGACAAAAATATGATAAATTTTATATAACACTCTTGTAGCGATGAACGCGTGTGATTTTTCTAATTACGGACTTGAAATCAAAATCAAAACATTTTTACCACAGAGGTCACAGAGGAACACAGAGGAACGTCAAAAACTTTAGGAGGGTAAAGTCAAAATCTTATAGCTCACGGATCAAATCTGATAACATCTGATTGAGATTTACTTCAACATCAAAAGAAGGTTTAGCACAGAGGTCGCAGAGGGACACAGAGGAAATCTAAAATATTTTGAGAGGGTAAAATCTGAATCAACGGCGGGGAGCTCACGGATTACGTCTGATAGAATCTGATCGAGATTTACGTACGTGAGGCCATTGAACGCGGACACGCTGACAGCAGGCGAAAAAAAGTCAACTGCTTTGGGGAACGCAAAGGCGCAGAGGGGAAACGCCGGAGAGGTTAAGGAGTTAACTTGAAACTTGCAAATCGGAACTCGCAACTGTATTTAACACAGAGGGGCACAGAGGAATTAAAAATATATGAGAAGGGTAATTACATCAGCAAATACGCAGTAGTCTTTAGGAAGTGATTACCGGATGGAAACTATTGAGCTGGTGGATGAATATTTAAGTGATAAATTTCCGCAGGGGATCCCCACTGCTCTGATGGTGGGAGTTTCCGGCGGAGCAGATTCCATGTCTCTTTTGCACCTGCTTGCGGAGCTTCGCGGGCAGTATGATTTTAAACTTTATGTTCTTCATCTCAACCATAAACTCCAGGAAAAAGCCCGCGCTGGCGAAGAACTGGTGCGCGCGGCCAGCCGCCGTCTCGGTGCGGAATTTATAGGAGCTTCCGTGTTTTTTTCGGAAAAATTATATGAGACCCGCCGTGGTCTGGAGGCTGAGGCCCGCGATTTGCGTTACGGTTGGTTTGAAAAGGCCGCTGAATGTCTTGGCATCTGCGATCTTTTCCTGGCCCATCACTGCGATGATCAGGTGGAGACCGTTTTACTTAACATGGGCCGGGGGTGCGGAATTGCGGGGCTGGAGGGAATGAGAAAACAGTCCCTGACGGCATCAGGACTTTCACTGCATCGGCCTCTTCTGCCGATTTCGAGATCCGAACTCGAAAAATACTGCCGGCAGCAGAATATATTTTTCGTCCAGGACCCCAGCAACGAGGATGTCAGCCGGGCGAGAAATCGCCTGCGGCATCGGGTGCTGCCCGAGTGGGAAAAAGCACAACCCGATCCCCGCCGGGCTATCTTCCGGCTGAGCCGTATTGTGCAGCGGGAGAATGATTTCTGGCCCGGGTATTTTGAAGATAATTTTACTTTTTTTGAAGAGAAAAAAGAGATACGAATTCCGGTCTCTGCGTATAACGATGAACATGAGGCGGCACGGCTAAGATTTTTGCATTTTATTATCAGCCGTCTCGCCGGTGATGTAAACGGCTGGAGTGAAAGAAATTTTATCCAGCTTGATGCTCTTTTCAGAGGTGACTCGGGAAAAAAACTCAGTCTGCCTTCCGGGCTGAAGGCGATCAAAGAATATGACCTGGTCGCCATATATTATGAACTGCCTCAATTAAAACCTGAAAAAGTAAAAAAAACACCTTGTGAGTTGAACTGGGGAGCGGGAAAACTAAAAATAATCCCCACTTACCCCCAGAACACTGGTATCCATTATGTTTCTTTTTTAAACTATGTGCCACGGGGAGAATTTACTGTTCGTCCCTGGCGACCCGGCGACCGTCTGGCGGGCGAAAAAAAAGAGAAGTTGAAAGATCTTTTTGAGAGCCGGAGGGTGCCATATCGCGCCCGCCGCCGCTGGCCGTTGCTTGTGGAAAATGGTGAAGTGTTTGCTGTTCCCGGTTTTTATCCGGTGGTCGAAGGGGAGAAAAAAGCTATTGTTAGTTTTCAAACTGAGGAAACGTGTTTTTATTAAATACCGGAGGTTATTTTTATGGAAAACTGGTCACTTAAAAATGTTGATTCTATAGCTGATGAGGTTATTTTTGATGAAGATCAAATCAGGACCAGGGTGCGGGAGCTGGGGGCTGAGATCACTCAGATGTATAACGATGAACCTCTGCTAATAATCGGGGTCCTGCGGGGAGCATTTATTTTCATGGCTGATCTTATACGACATATAGATCTGCCGCTCGCGGTCGATTTCATGCTGGTTTCCTCCTACGGTGAAAGAAAAAATTCCTCGGGAGTTGTGAGGATTGTAAAAGATACGAAAGAAAACATTTTTGATCGCAATGTTCTTATAGTGGAAGATATAGTGGACACCGGTTATACGTATAATAGTCTTAACCGGACCCTGCAGACCCGCGAACCTGCCTCGCTGCGTGTTTGTTCTCTTCTTAATAAAACTGTCAATCGCAAAGTGGAAGTCGACGTTGACTTTTATGGTTTTGAATCCCCCGACGAATTTCTGGTTGGATACGGGCTGGATTATATGGAATACCACCGCGAATGTCCGTTTATATTCAAACCGACCGATGAAGCGCTGGATCAGCTTGAAGGCTAATCTTTTTAATAATAAACAGCTTCCCCTGATAATGGGGGTGGTGAATGTAACCCCGGATTCTTTTTATGACGGAGGTCTGCACGATAGCACTGAGAAAGCTGTGAATTGTGCTGTCCGGCTGGCCCGGGAAGGCGCGGACATTCTGGATGTGGGTGGTGAATCAAGCCGTCCCGGCTCAGAACCGGTTGATATCGAAACCGAAAAAAATAGAGTTCTTCCCGTGATCGAAGGGATTCGCGAGGAGGGAATAAAACTGCCGATTTCAGTGGATACAACCAAAGCAGCCCTGGCTTCTGATGCTCTGGAATCAGGAGCGGATATTATAAACGATATCAGCGCACTGGGTTTTGACTCTGAAATGGCAGCCACAATAGCTGAAAACAGGGCTTCGGTTGTTCTTATGCATATGCAGGGAACCCCGCAAAACATGCAGGAGAATCCAGATTATGATAATCTTATAGCTGATATAATTTCTTTTTTAAAAAACAGGATTGAGATTGCCCTTGAAGCGGGAATAGCCAGAGAAAATATTATAGTTGATCCGGGGATAGGGTTTGGTAAAAGCCTGGAACATAACAGAGAAATATTTACGTCTCTTAACAGTTTTTCCGGGCTGGGAGTGCCAGTTCTAATCGGCCACAGTCGAAAATCGTATCTGGGCGAAGTACTCAATCGAACGGCAGAATATCGTCTTATCGGGACGCTTGCTACCTCCGCGTTTCTTCAACTGGAAGGGGCGGATATTCTCAGGGTGCATGATGTGAAAGAACATTTTGACATAAGGGAAACTATAAACTGGTTACAAAACGGTCGGGATTAAAATGGAGGATTTCACCTATGAGAAACCGGAATTCGAAAGAAAACAGAAGATTGAAATTTATGTAGAAGATGAAAAAATAGGGGGCGAATACATAACTTTTCTCGAAGACCCGCGGCCGAATGAACTGGTAATACAGGTTCCGGTGGTCGATGATCTATACCTTCCCGTCGGTAAAGACAGGGAAGTTAAAATCAGTTATAGTAAACTATCGGCGCGCTATGAATTTGAATCACGAATCAAGAAACGCAGTGACTCTGGTCCGGCACCTTTTATTTATGTTTTGCGACCGGGTCGGGTCAAAAGAATCCAGATGCGCGATTATCTGCGTGTCCCCTGTTCGATTGAAGCACGAATGGAGATAATGGATAAATTATCTGATTCTTCACTTCCGCAGCGATTAAATGGTAAGATAGTGGATATAAG
>CAYTSZ010000075.1:0-9057 GCA_964440635.1 uncultured bacterium | reverse complement strand
GGAAGCTGTCGAGAATGAGAAAACAAGATGTGATACATCCTCAATCTCTCAGAATCGCTCAATTTAGGTATCACTAACTCTGCAATGCCCCGATTGAGTGCTGGATGATCCGGTATCCAGTGGGTTTTGAGTTTTAACCAGCGACTACAACTAACCATCCTGGATTCCGGCTCGGCCGGAATGACTGTTGGAAGTATCTGGCCATTTCTTTTAACATCCACATTTATTGCACTTAATCCGCCGCGAAAAAATGCGGCGGGCGTTATGTGTTTAACCGCTGGATCGTCTTCTCAGGGCTATCTGAGCCGTTTCTGCGATTTTGCTTTTATTGCTTCGGGCGTATTGTTCAAGATATTTTTCGGCTTCTGGCCAGGAAATATAGCCCAGTGTTTCCACCGCCGCCTGTGCACAGGCTTCGTCGGTTTCTTCCTCAAGTATGCGCACCAGTTCGGGTCCCACTTCGTAAATATCATGAATAGCTGCGGCCTCAAGGGCCGCGAGCCGGCGATCATCGCTTACTTCACGCATTATTTCTCGCATTATTATTTTTCTCCATTCACCGGTTTCAACCCGGGCAATAGCTTTTACCGCCCCACAAACCAGTTCTGGTTCACCTGTGTTGTAAAAACGTTCGATACTGGAAACTGCAAGTTCGGGTGCCACCTTGGAATAGTAAAGAAGTGCTTCGGCCCGCAGGTGGTGCGGCCAGTCCTCCTGTTCGACAACCTTCTCTAAAAAATCCCGAATAAGCTGGAACTGAACCACAGTCAGTCCTGCCACCTCGTATTCTGCGGGTATTTCCTCAATGCTGTCGCCCAGCCGGTGGTAGTCCGCCATAACTCCCCTGTGCAGGTAGTCACCCAGGCACTGGAGACCGGCCAGTCTTATATCCGGATTTTCGTCTTCGGCAATCACGTGAAAAAGAGGTTCAATAAATTCTTCGGCATCAAAAGAGCCGGCTAAATTCATTGCTTTCAAACGTATCTCGTCATCACTGTGATACAGGGCTTCCTTTATTACCTCCTGGGGATCAAAAGGAAGAGAAAAGGGGTCTTTGGCAATTTCTTCAAGTTTTTCTGTTAATTGCTCGAAATCCATAGTTTAGTCCTCCTCGGACAAATGCAGTTTAAGCCCATCATAGGTAAGAAATATGTTTTCTGGCAGCTCTTTTGAAACTTTTTTGTAATCAATATCATGTGTGCAATGAGTAAAAAAAGTTTTTTTTGCTTTGAGTTTGTGTGCTGTTTTCACTGCGGTGTCCAGATTAAAATGTTTATAATGAGGTTTAAACCGCAGCGCTTCCAGAACCAGTATTTCAAGTCCCTGTAATTTTTGCATGGTTTTGGCGGGTATTTCGCTGACATCGCTTATATAAGCGAAATCCCCAATCCGGTAACCGTAGACCATTGATTTGCCGTGTTCAACCGGAAGCGGGGTAATGGTCAGTCCCTCAATGTTCTTTTTTTCTTCTATTCCAACAAGTTGTATTTTTGGTTTCCAGCTGTCAGTGTCTGTTTTGTCAAATATATAATGGAAACGCTGGCGGATTTCTTTTATGGTTTCAGGAGGTCCGTAGCAGGCCATCGGTTCTGATTTATCCCGGGTGATCGGGCGGACATCATCCAGCCCCATAAGATGATCGGAATGATCGTGGGTAAAAAGTAGAAAATCAAGTTCGCAGAATCCTTCTCGGATCATCTGTAGTCTGAATTCTGGCGGAGTATCAATGACAAATTTTTTATCCCGGGTCTGGATATGAACACTACATCGGGTTCGTTGATTCCGTTTATCTTTTGACCGGCAGACTTCACACCCGCAACCAATAACGGGGACACCCACACTGGTCCCGGTACCCAAGAAAGTTATTTCCAAAATGCACACCCTCCCGGATAGTTTTCGGATAAATTTCAGTGAATGTTTAACCGGTTATCGCCGGGTGGTTTATTGTAGCGGTAAGTCGGCTTAATAATTTAAATACAGAGTGACCTTATTCGTAGGGGATAAAGTCTTCTTTGGTCACGCCACAAACCGGGCAGATCCAGTCGTCGGGTAGATCTTCAAATGAAGTCCCGGCTTCGATATCGGCGGCCGGATCTCCTTCTGCGGGATCGTAGATGTAACCGCAAACCGTGCAAACATATTTTTCCATTAGTTTATCCTCCGCGTGAATTTTTTTATCTGCTCACTGGTAAATATAATAAATGTTTCTAACCGTTTTTACAAGAAAACGCTCTGAAATAAAAAAAAGAAGCAATAACGGTGCCCAATTCTTCAACGTGGGTCAGAAATAAAGACTTGATTGTGGCGGTTAAAACCATTAAGTTAACAATGGACGTAAAAAAATTAAGGGAGGTAACAACTATGGAGTTGCTATCAAACTCTTTCGAAAATGGAAAGTCGATTCCCGATCGCTTTACGGTTGACGGTGAAAATATTTCACCGCCTCTGGAGATAGAAGGTGTGTCTGATAATGCCGAAACTTTAGCATTAATAATGGATGACCCGGATGCTCCCGGCTCAACCTTTGTTCACTGGATAATCTGGAATATTCCGGCGGACGTAAATGAGATTCCTGCGGGGGTTTCGCCAGGACCATCTGTTGAAAATCTTTCCGGCGCTCGCCAGGGCAAAAATGATTTTGGTGAGCTGGGGTATGGAGGCCCTGCTCCCCCGTCGGGCCGGCACCATTACAGGTTTAAACTCTATTCTCTGGCTGACGCGGTCGAGCTGCCAGCGGGAGCCACTAAATCTGATTTACTGGATAAGATAAAGGATCCGGTTATTGAAAAAGTTGAGCTTGTGGGAATTTACTCCAGAACATAGTGGATTGTTGTTTAAAAGCCTCATCTCGCCGGGTAATCCAGTGGCTAATACAGGAAACTGTACCGATTTAAACTGTTTTGTGCGGGGAGGGGCTTGTAACGGACTTGAATTGTTTTGATTGTCACTGTTACTATTGAAAATGATTTGCGCTGATAGATTAGATTAAATCGATTAAGAGGGACGGTGAGCAGTTATGAGGACGGCGGTAGCTGCGGGTCGGTTTTATCCGGCAGCAAGTAATCAGTTAAGCAGGACAATAAGAGAAAAATTAGAAAATGTTCCCACCGGTGCGGGAGCACCGAATGTTGTTGCCCCCCACGCAGGTTATATTTATTCCGCGCAGACTGCTGCTTACTCCTACGGTGCCCTTAAGCAGGCCCAAACTTATATAATACTGGGCCCCTGCCATTTTTCTCCTTCCCAACTGCCGGCTGTCAGCAGCCAGGACTGGCAAACGCCCCTGGGGGTTGCCCGCCTGGACAGGGAATTTATCTCGGTATTGGATGGTATTGAGGAAAACGACATTCCTCACGAACGTGATCACGCTATCGAGGTTCAGCTCCCTTTTCTGCAGGTTATGCAGAATGATTTTGAAATTGTTCCCATCGCGATGGGTGATCAGTCATTAAAATCTGCAAAAAAACTTGCTGAATCAATTGATAGCGCCATAGAGCAAATCGATCGGGATGTTGCGGTAATTGCCAGTTCTGATTTCACCCACTTCCAGCCCAAGGAGCAAACCGAAGAAATTGATAAGGAAATTTATCAGGAAATACTGGATATGAATACGGAGCAGTTTTATGAAAAAGCCCACCGGGGTTCTGTTTGTGGGTATGGTCCCATTGCGGTTGCAATGAGTTGCCAGGGGGTTAAAGAAGCACAGTTACTTGATTACAGTACCAGTGCCTCCGCCAGCGGAGATACCTCCAGCGTGGTTGGGTATGCGAGTATTGCATTTTCAGCTTAAAAAGCACTGTTGGAGTTTTCAACTGGCACCGCTCGCAATTTTAATGTAAAATATTTATAATTAATTTAATAAGGAGATTAAAATAAACTGATCGAAACAAATAGTTTTTGCTGCTGCTTTAAAATAATTATAAGCGGGTGAACCGTATGGACTGGGAGCCAGACGAAAAAGAGTATTCTGATTCTGCCAGTAAGAAGGATTTAATTGAAGAAGGACGTTGTCCAACCTGTGGGTATCAGGTGGGTGGTGATTCTACCTGCCCGCGTTGTGGCGCTCGGGTTGAAAAAACAACTCCCGTTAAGCTTGTTCGCACGATAGCTCTGATTGGTTCCCTGGTGGGAATAGTTTTACTCTGGGTGGCCGCATATTACAAACAACCCCCTACAATTAAACTTGAGAATATCCAGGAAACTATGAATAATGCTCTTGTCAGAATCGAGGGCACGATTGACCGGATGCAAATCAATGAATCAAGCAATAACCTTTCTATCAAACTCTCCCAGGGGCCTTACAGTCTGGATCTGATGGCGTTTAATAATCTACATCGTTTCCAGGAATATTTTGGTGATAATTTTCCCCGGGAATATGACACAATCCGGGTCACCGGCACCTTGAACACGTCGATTGAATACGGGAACAAGATTTATTTGAGTATTCCAGAAAGACTGGAAGTAATCGACAGGTGTGAGCCAGAACCTTATAACTTGCTTGATTTGAGCACGGATGATGTTGGCCGTTGTGTTCTGGTTGAAGGAAAAGTAGGTGATGTCAGAGAGTTTTCGGCCGGTAAGAGTATAAGCCTGATCAAAAGCGGATTAGAAACTCCCCTGACAGTATTTGAGTGGGAAGAGGAGGATCTACCGGCTGAGGTCAGGAAAAATATGACCACTATTGGAGCCACACTGGAAGTTTTTGCCAACGTAGGTATCTATCGCGGTGACCTGCAGTTGCAGCTTGTTGATCCTTCCGACCCGGAAGCTATAACCGTCAAGAATGTTCCCAGCAAAAAAAGCAAAAGCGCAACAACCACAGCTTATGAAAGAATCAGCACCGGTTCGGTCAGTACCGACCAGAAGGGTCGAACTTATAAAGTTTACGCCCGTGTGGTAGGTGTTCGCGAGTTTAGTTCGGGAGTCAGTTTGACGATTGACGACCAGACCGGCCCGGTTCCTCTTGTGATTTTTGAGGACGATGCAAAAAAAATTGATAATTTTGACAAATTAAAAAGTAAGGGAACCGTTTTTCAAGCCCGTGTTCGTGTAGGCGAGTATCGGGATAAACCGCAGCTTCAGATTGCTGATCCCAAGTCTGTAAGGGTGCAATAAGGATGCAACCGATAATAACAGTCGCGTATGTTTTCATGGGGGTATTTGTCGGCGCCCTGTTCTGCACGATCCCTTCACTGCATATCTATAACGTGGCCGGGATTGCCCTGGTCCTCTGGCTTGCGGTTCGGGATTTGATTCCTTATTACGCCCTGGCTCCGTTTTTCATGTCCATGGTAGTTGCCTTTTCCTTCATAAATACCATTCCAATGACATTTCTTGGTGCTGTGGATGAGTCCGCTGGTGTATCCATGCTGCCTTCAAATGCCATGGTTACCAGAGGAAAGGGAAAGGACGCCGCTTTGCTTCAGGGACTGGGAACTTTAGCGGGCGCTTTGTTGCTTGCTCTGTTTACTCCCTTTTTCTATTTTATCTGGCCCTATGTAACTGAAATTCTTGGTCCCCATTTGCACTGGTTGCTGGGGGTTATAATGGTTTTTTATGTAATGAGCGAATGGCCCAAGGGAGCCGGGCGGGGCGAGACGGCCTGGCAGAAATTCAAAGATGGCTGGCGAAACCTTTTTCCCGGGCTGCTTACTTTTACACTCTCCGGGATTTTTGGCCTGATATTTATCAGTAAAAGTATTATTCCCATCGATATGGCATTTCAGAATATCATGCCTGTTTTTGTTGGTTTTTTTGCTTTTCCTTCAATTATCCAGAGTTTGATTTCGGATTTTAAAATTGACAAACAGTATGACCCGGATTATATTAACGCCGACTGGATAGATGTTGCCTATGGCAGTGGAGTGGGAGTGGTTGGTGGATTGATGGCCGCCTATATGCCGGCTGTGACTGCCGGTATAGGAGCTCTTTTTGGTGGTCACGTTACAAATCACCGCAATCTTGATCGGGCTGAAATGAACGAGGTTAAGGATAATCCCAATCTAATGGTCGATATTAAAACTCCCGAGTTATATTATCGACAGGAACGCAATTTTCTTATCTCGGGTGGAGTAGGAAAAATATTTTATTATGTTGGCGCATTTCTATTCCTGTTTGTGTTAACGGATTTAACTCCTCACGGGATGGGGCGGGGAGGGCTTAATTTTATTTTGAAACCGGTCTTTTCTCCCGAACCCGGTGATTACTGGGTGATGATTTCCGCTATAATTTTAAGTGCCTCGCTTTCTTATCTGCTGCTGGAAGGTTTAACCAAATGGTTTTTGCATAACGTGCAAAGATTACCCGTTAAATTAATTTATACTTTTGCCCTGCTATTTGTCAGCAGTCTGATTTTTTATCTGACCGGCTGGCAGGGCGTAATGGTTACCGCGATTACAACCTGCATCGGATGTATTCCGGTGTTTTTTAACTGCCGCCGCAGTCACTGCATGGCTGTTTTACTTGTTCCGATTGCTTTAAACATGGCCGGTTACGGTGATGTAATTACACAAATGCTGGGATTGATTTAATATGAAAGGTATTACACATTTTGCTTCCGGAGTTGCTGCGGCAACTTTTATACCTGAGATAGTGCGGATGGCCGCCAGCAGCCGGCTGGATAGTGCCACTGTGGGGGACTCCTTTATAATCTGCCTCGCCGGTTTATATGGAGTTTTACCTGATACGATGGATTTCAAGCTGGGCCAGTTTTTTTCAATTGCTGAATATGAGATCGACCCCGACCCCATGGATCCAGACCCCCAGGAAATGGCCGAAACCCTTGGTAAAGCCATAGAGGAGGCGCATAGGACCGGCGAACAGGTAAGAGTACAGTTTTTCCCGATTCAACTGGGGGCCAATGAATGGAGGCAGTATATAGTTCTTTTTGAAGAGGATGAAGTTGCCATTCAGATAAATGAAATAGTTACTACTTCGCAACTGCCCCTGCCGGGTACAGAACCGCCGGAAGAAAAACGGCTTGGGCGTTACAAACTAAAAGATGCGCGTCTCAAAGGACGCACCGATGACCTGGACTGGCTGAACCGCCTTATTCGCTGGATGCGTCAGAAAATAAAAGGTCCGGATAAGGCAAAAGGTGGTCTGAAGCCTTCCACACTTGATATACTTAGTGGAACCCAGTTTGGTTTTAAACGCGAATCCGACGGCCTGGTTTATCAGAACTGGCTGCCCTGGCACAGGACGTGGAGTCACAGTTATGTACTTGGGGCAATGCTTGCCATACCTGCTTTTGTTATACCTTATCTATTTAATATGACCAACTGGTGGCTTTACGGTGTGTCTGCACTTCTCGGGTTTTCAGTTCATATTACCGAGGATATGACCGGTCACATCGGAGGGAGCTTGCTCTGGCCGCTCTGGACTCCGCGGACGGAGGGCTTTGAATTATTTAAGGCCAGTGATCCGCGAACTAACTTTTCTATCGTTTATTCAGCCGTTGTTTTAATTATCTGGAATCTTGATCGTTTCACTACCCATATGGTACCCATGCTCGAACACACCTACCTGGGCTTTATACCGGGTGATGTGCCTTTCCTTTTCATTTTTCTTGCCCTGCCGCTTATATTCTACTTCTGGGCTGTGTCCCAGATTAAAAAAAGAATCAAACACGGTCGCGAGCTTGAAATGGAAGATATTCCCGACGGCAGTGGCGAACCGGCTATAGATTAAACTCTGTTGATTCGGGGGGCGAGCCGGAAGTGTGTTTTTCTTTTTTCGCAATAGCCTTTAAAAACTTGGTTTTCAGCGGCCCAATGTGCTATCTTTTAACTGAGAAGCTTCTTTTTGGGAAAGTAGATCATTTTTTGGTGGGAGCTGATGCCCGGTGAATCTTAAACAGTTTGTTAAAAAACAGAAAGTAAACTCGGAACTGGCCGAAGAGGCCTGGGAGAAGGCGGGGGGGGACCCTGATAAAGCGAGCCGTTTGCTGGAACCGGCCAGGCTATGGTTTAAAGGCCGATTTGGAGAGAGCGGCCGGTCCGGTCTTTTTATGGTTGAATGGGATTTTACTGAAGAAGAAATCAAATCAGCGCAGGTTGTTATTCTTGCCGGTAAAAAAATTAAAGGGGCCTCGCCCAGGCTTTCCCCCCGCGCTTTTGGCAAAAAGATAAAAGAATCCCAAAAATCCTCCAAAACACTCGAAGGACCAATGGCTGCCCTGGAGGGTGCTCTTGAAAGTGCCTGGCAGGAAAAAGGTTCGAAGATAAGAAAAACCCTGAAGGAAAATGATTATAAGCGTCTGCGCGCTTTGCATCGTCCTTTGCTGAATGATACTCTGGATTTTGAAGTCGGCGAAAAAGAAATGGCTCATACTTTGAGACGCCATATGGATGTATCAGAGGAAGATGATCGTGTTTTTATCCCCTGTGATATTTCTGTAAACCCGGTAAAGGGTGTTAGTTTTTCGAAATTAAAAAAAGGTGATGAGATTCTTATTAGCTTAAAGGATCCGGGGGCCTCCTCGCCGGAGGTTCGTGACGCCTGGCGTCGCGCCCAGAAACTGGCGGATAAAAAGGGATTCATCCCCGCCGAGTTAAAATCCGGGAAAAAATCAGATTCTGGCAAAATTAATTTAAAATTAAAAATAATGCCGGGAGTCTGGGCTGATGTGACCTGTGGAGAAGACATTAGTTTGCTTGTTACCGAAAAAACCCGTCAGAAACGTGCCGGCAAAAAATCCAAAGGTTTGATCCCCGCCGGATTGAAGGAAAATTTTGTTCCGATTCTTTTACTGCTTGTGGCTTTGATATTAATAATAGCCGCCGGTTGGTATCTGGTTTTCTGATTTTCAAAATATAGTTCCCCCCGGGTCATATATTTTTTATCTCTAAGTTTTTCTTATGCAACTAAATCCCATATTTTTTAAAACCTTCCACGTCATTTTGGGCAAGAGAACCCAGTAACCGCAGACCCGGAATCCATGGTATCTTCAAAATGGACGGCAATGGCGGCGGGGGAAAGTTCGGTATGATGGGCGGAGTTGATTTTGACTGTCATTCCGGCCCCTGACGCACACGGATGTGCTAATGCTGCGAACAC
>CAYTSZ010000074.1:0-9374 GCA_964440635.1 uncultured bacterium | reverse complement strand
AATGAGTCAGAGAGATAGGGTGTCTCCGATCAAGAATCGCTCAATTTAGGTATAACCTGAGTTTAGTAACTCTGAGATTGCGGGCGGAGGAATAACAAATTCTGAATACGGGGTGTTTAGTATGTTTGGAGGATTTCATTTTTCGGAACTGGAAAAGTTAAAAATTGACGTGCACAGTGATTATTTTGAGGTCCATGTCGCCGGGCGGGCGGTATTTAAGTTTGAGACCGTGATCAAGTTTGAACTGCTGGATGCTCAAATCAATGCTGAAAAACAGATCATACAACTGCGCAGGATCGAACACAGCCGGTTCGGGGGAAAATCTTATTTCAAACTGCTGGCAGTTATAGTTCGTCTGGTCCTGAGTGTGTTCGGACAGGATCTGGCCGATATGATGCTCAAACACGAATCGCCGGTCAGTGTGGAAGATAACGTCTACACGATTGATTTAAGCAAAACTGCCATCGACGGTTTAATGAAAAAAGATATTCTTGGCGTTAAGCTGTCCGAAATATACAAAGTTGATGAGATAATCTGCGAAGAGGGCAAATTCAAGATAGTAAGCAGTATAGATCTCGAGGATATAAGTTTCGGCACCGGCGTCAAAGAAGAAAATGACGAGGAAAAACAAAAACAGGAAACCGAGTCGGAAGAAAACAACAGCGACTCCCCCAAATGAGCTACGACCCCGCGAGTTATTCCAAAGATACAGGCGACAGATTCTGCAAGCTGGTGGATATTGTCGCCCACCTGCGAAGCGAAGAGGGCTGCCTCTGGGATCGCGAGCAGACCATGAAATCGATGAAAGAGAACCTGATCGAAGAGGCCGAAGAGGTCATTGAAGCGGTCGAAAACGAAGACATGCCTGAACTCTCGGAGGAGCTGGGCGACCTGCTCCTGCAGGTGGTTTTCTACGCCCAGATTGCCCGGGAAGAAGACCTGTTCACAATAGATGATGTAAACGAACAGATAGTAGAAAAACTAATCCGCCGCCACCCCCACGTTTTTGCCGACCTGGAAGTAAACTCCACCGAAGAGATACTGGCCAACTGGGAAGAGATAAAGAAACAGGAGAAATGAGTTGGAGCTTGATTTAACGCAGAAGCAAAATCAAATTCAAAACATTTCTACCACAGAGGATAAAACGGACAAGGAGCAACAGCGACATCAAAGTCCATGTCAAAGACTTTTTACCACAGAGGTCACGGAGGGACACAGAGGAATTCAAAACATTTTTAAGAGGGTGGAAATCTAAGTCAACGCCAGGTAGCTCACGGATTACATCTGATCGGTATTTACTTCAACATCAAAGTTAAAGGCAGGTTTAAGAGAGGTCACAGAGAAATTCAAAACATTTTAAAAGAGGAACTTCACCGGGGGGGGTTATTTGGTATTTTGGGGGTTAAAATAAGGGTCTACGTCTGTATTTATCTCCTCGGGGGACTTTTGTGTTATGGAGCAGATATATCCAGTGATTTCATCGGCAAAATCGCGGAGATTTCTCCTGGCCTGTTTGATCTGTTTTTTATCCAGAGATATTGTTTTGTCGGGACTTTCCGATTGTTCAATTCCCATACTCGAATCTCCTTACAATAGTTTCAAACCGCTTTTCAATATAAAGTATACACCATCGCGGGTATTGATTCAAAGATAGAACCGGAAAATTTGTTTTCACATCTACTTTCATACCCCGGCGGTCAAAAACGTCCATATGCAATCCTTCCTGCTCAACATTGTGTATATCGGGGTCATGATCAAAACGGACCACCGGAATCGGGCGGGTCGAAGATATGTATTCCAGTTGAACAACAAAACTCTGAATTTTCCCCTGCTCATGCCTTAAATCGAACCGCAAACGATATTTGTCAGAAACCTATCTGAAAAATGATACCCGAGTCGGATCATTCATGCTGAATGTATTTTGCGTTCTCTATCGGCTGCAAATGAAAGGGCGGCCTTAATGTCTTCGCTGGTAAACTCGGGAAAATCTTCAAGTATCTCTTCTTCGGTCATACCCCCGGCAAGGTAATCCAGAATATCGTATACAGTAATCCTTAAACCACGAATACAGGGTTTGCCGCCCCGTTTACCGGGTTCAACTGTAATCCGTTCTTTCCAGTCCATTTTAACTCTCCTGTGAAAACAAAATAATTAGCCTTGAGTTCTTAATAAATCCTAAATTGAGCGATTCTAAGAGATTGAGGATGTATCACATCTTGTTTTCTCATTCTCGACAGCTTCCTGCTGTCTGCGAGGTATACAGCCATTGGCCCACATCCTGTGTGCCAGCCCATGGCTGTATAAACCCGAAAACAAGACATGACACATCCTCACCCAACGGGTGGGGAGGAAACACCATGTCTCTCTGACGGTATTCTGTATGTCCCAGAGCCCTGGAGGGGCGCCTTCCGGCGAGGACATATGGTCGATGATATACGGCCAATCATAACGTGCTGTTCGATCAGCGAACAACGATGACAAACCCTCCATGGGAAATGGTGGGACATACAGTCCTCGCAGTGGCCAGGATGGCCACGAGAATGAGTTAGAGAGATATGGTGTTTTCGATCAAGAATCGCTCAACTTAGGTAAATGTAACACAATAGAGATTTTTTAGCAAATTAACGGTTTTTTTAACACAGAGGGAAAACATCGAATGGGCAAAATCAAAATATTTTTTTAAGAGAGGTTGCAGAGGGACACTGAGGTAAAAAGCAGACAAGGAGATGGGGAGAAAGGGAGACAAGGGGAAACTGCAAAATCATAGTCAACTACTTTTTAACACGGAGGAACATCAAAATATTTTGAGAGGTTGAAAGCTAAGTCAACTGCGGGTGGCTCACGGATTACATCTGATTGGGGTTTATTTCAACATCAAATTCAAAAACAAGCAGGTTTAACACAGAGGGCACGGAGGGGATTATCTATGAGGCAAAGATGCGAGGAGGCGAAACTGCTTATCGCGTGAAGTGATGAGGGATTTAACTCGTAACTTTTTTTATAGAGTGGGTAAAATTTGAATTTTATTATTATTTGTTTATGATCTTTTCTTTTGTGGGCCAGAATCAAATTGCTTTTGAGCAGTTTCAACAGCGCGTTCCAGACGTTTTCTTAAAACCTGTTTTTCTGGCAATTCTGTGAGATACTCTGCAACATGTATTCCCGATTGATCCAGTTCCAGTAGTTCTATCTGTTCTTTTTTCTTTCCAGTACATAAAATTATTCCAAGCGGATAATTATCATCTTCTTCACTCTCATTTTGAGCGAGCCAGCGTAAATATAATTCCATTTGTCCTTTATATGCCGCTTTGAAATTACCCAGTTTTAAATCAACAGCAATCAACCGACATAATTTTCTGTTGTAAAAAAGCAAGTCTATGTAAAAATCATCGTTATCGATCTGTATCCGTTTTTGCCGGGCAATAAAGCTAAATCCAATACCAAATTCAAGAAGAAAGTTTTCCAATTCACGCAAAATTGCATCCTCAAGGTTTTTTTCAAGATATCTATCATTCAACTCTAAGAAATCAAGTATATACGGATCTTTCAATACAAGATTTTGGGTCACCTTGTCTTTTTTTCTTAATTGATCAAGTTCTTCCTTAACTAATTTTTCGGGTTTTCTAGATAATGCTGTTCGCTCGAAAAACATCGAATCAATTTTCTCACGTAACACCCGCACACTCCAGCCCTCTATTCGGCACATTTCCACATAAAATTTTCTCTTTAATTCATCATCCTGGTAGATAATCTCCTTAAAATGGGACCAGGACAATTGTCTCGACAGTGTAGAGACAATTTGTCTATCTGAAAAAGCATCCGAGAATTTCATCATATGGCGTAAGTTTTTTTCAGAAAAACCTGAGCCAAACTTCGCTTTTAATTCTCTCGACAACGTAGAGACAATTTGTTTCCCGTATTCGGCTCGTTTTTCATCTAAAATTTCTTCCCTGATTCGCTTGCCAATTTTCCAGTAAAGCATCGTCAAAGCCGTATTAACGGTAACTGCAACTGATTCACGTGTATTAATAATAAGTTGCTGAATATCAACCAGTAAATTTTCAGGGAAATGATTTTTCTGCAAATCCAAGAGCTATACACCCCCTTGTCTAAATCGAAACTTGCCCCGAAAAGGTTAGTAACCATAGACTCAATTTATCTTTCGCCTGAAAATCTGTCAAGAAAAGTTTAGCTGTAATCAGCCGAAATAAAACAAACGCAGAGGGAAACGCGGCGACGAGGCGAGCTGGCGAGGATGAGAGGAGGCGAAACTGCTGTTGACTTGAGGTTTTGATTTTAACTACAAACTATGAACGATGAACTATAAACTGGGTTTAATGAACCGGGCTGATGGATTGGGAGATAGAGCGGGGTTAAAGATGTATCGGAAAACAGGGTGGGTCTGATAAAATTATCGATATATCTTTTACGGGTGGTCTTTAAATGATACTTTCACGTTCGTGGTTGCGTTTGTTTTTGTATTTCTGGACACTTTTGATTTATTTTTTGATGTGGGTTCCGCTGGCGGGGGGTAAACCCCCGGTGTTCGGGCAGATGGATCTTTTAATTCATTTCGGGCTTTTTTTACTGCTGGGCGGGGTGGGCTGGCTGGTTTTTCGGGACCGGTTCGGGATGCCCAGAACCTACTACTGGCTGGTTCTCAGCGGTTTTGTTGCTCTTTCGGCCGAGCTGGGCCAGTATATGTTTCCCACCCGGGAGGTCAGTCTGACGGATCTTATCATCAATTTAGTCGCTATTTTCTGCGGGGCCTATATCTGCAAACTGGAAATTGACCTCGAGGCGGGATTCTTTTCTCTTCTGCTGGCGGCTGTGTTTTTCCTGGGGACCGGGACGGGCGGAACTTTACTTGCCAAACCTGTCCTGGGGACGCTACTTTTTGACTCCTTAACCGGGGGACTATCCCTTACTCACTGCTTTCCGTGCTCTGTTTTATATTTTTTCTATTCGGAAACCGGCAGTTAAAAACTAAAATAGCCGCCGGGGGGCTGGAAGTTTTAGGTTTGCTTTTAATATTCTCCGCGGATTTTCCCCTGCCCGCCCAGATCGGAGCCATACTGCTTTCTCTTCTCTGGCTGAGCTGGTTCAAACCGGGAAGCCGGTTCAGGATGGTGGGGCTTTATTTTTTATTGCCCGGCGTCTTCGCGTGGCTGCTTTTGCAACTGGCCGACCCATTTTATATCTTTAATTTCACCGGGATGCTGGTGATACTGGCTTTTATGTCCATTATGCTGGGGCTTCTGATGCAGAAAAATAAACCTTTGTTAACTATTTTTTATTTTTTGGTCTGACGCTTTTCAGCGCGGGGATGTTAGACATCTTATTTACTCATTATCTCCAGCCTCTGGCTGAATCCGAGTTATACAGCCGTAAATAAGACCTCCAACATCATCGACGGGTAATAATGAGCCGGAGAGTTATGTTACTTTTGCGGAAGGGCCGTTCGATTCAGGTGATTTTTGGTCTGAGAAAAAAACCACAGCCGGCCAGCAGAAAGAACCCGACCAAAGTCAAAAATCCCCCGAAGCGCAGATATAAAGTTTCCGGCAGTGGAAGGGCAATCCGACCGCGCAAGATACCCGCCTCGTAGGCATCGAGAAGCGCAACCGGGCGGCCGAAAGGATCTATTATTTCACTGAAACCAGTATTTCCTGCTCTCAGCATCATCCGCCCGGTTTCCACCGCCCGCAGGCGAGCTCTGTACAGGTGCTGGCGGTGGGAGGCCCGGCTACGCGACCAACTGTCGTTGGAAATATTTACCAGCAGATCCGCCCCTTTTTGCACCTGGTTTCTTACAAAACCGGGAAAAGCATCTTCAAAACAGATCTGAAGTGCGATTTCTGTTTCCCGCTCCCCTTCAAACTGGATTATTCCACCTTTCTTCCCGGATCTATAACCGTGAGTTCCCATCAGGCGTCCCAGCTTATAGACCCAATCCCAGCGGCCCATCATCGGCAGATGCTCACCGCCGGGGACCGGTTTTCTTTTGCTGTAAAACCCGCCGATCCCATCTTCTTCCAGTAAAATTGCTCCGTTTAACATATTAAGATCATCGGGCACAGGATCATAAAAAATAACTCCCGTCAAAAGCGCACCTCCATCGGGGACAAAACCCAGCAGGCCCTCCCGCATGGCGTTCGAGGGCCAGTCGGGACGACCGGTGGAATCAAAACCAAAGGGAACACCGATCGAGGTTTCCGGCCAGATCACCAGATCTCCAGGGCGGGCATTATCTTCTGTCAGTGAAGATAACACCCTGAACTGTTCACGAAACAGACCGCGGCGAATGGGAAAAGAACTGATATTGTGCTGAACAATGAGAACCGAATCTTCAGAATAATCTATTTCTTTTTCATAGAGACGATAGCCCCCGCCGATAAGAAATAATATTAGAACCAGCAACGTTAGAATAAAATATTTTGACCGTCTAAAATCAAGCAGCATCGCCCCGAGACCAAAACCGACCAGCGCCCACAATGCGCCCCAGAACAGCTCTCCACTGAAGGCTACCGGCTGAATTAAAAAGGGCTGGGCTGCAAGGGCCGTTGTAATCCTGCTCCAGGGAAATCCCAGGTAACCAAGACCAACCAGCCACTCCAGGCCCAGCCAGCCGGCGGCATAATAAAAAGGATTCGGAGTTAAATAGCTCATCGCAAATGCCCACAATGCATGCCAGAGGGCTATGTAGACAAGGGCCGCCGGCAGGGCAAAGGGATGAAAAGAGACAAACCAGTAGCAGTGAACCAGATAAAAAACAAAACCAAACAAAAAGCCAAGTCTGACAAACTCACGGCGGCTCGCAGCCGCAGAAACAGCAATATAGAGTGCGGCGAAAGCAGGTACAACGGCCAGCCACAGACCCCAGGGCGGGTAGGCAAGTCCGAGTAAAACCCCGGCGGACAGCAGCCAGATAAGCCGGCCCCGGACTGTTTTTATGCTGTTTTTAACTACTGTTTCTATTTTTTTCATGACTCAATCCTCTCGACTATGATATTAATGGTACGGGTGACCGGTGCGCAAAGCCCAGCAGCGATAGAGCTGCTCGGCGACTACCGCCGCGGCCAGAGACTGATTTAAAATAAGAGGTCCCAGTGACCAGGACCAGTCCGCTGCTTCGATGAGGTTTTTCGGCAGCCCTTTTTTACCACCGATCAGAAAATGTATCTCCGAGACGCTCCCCGGTTTCTTGATCAACCAGTCGTGCAGACCCTCGGTGGTAATCATCTGCCCTGATTTATCCAGCGAAACTAAACTCTTTTTCCCTTTTTCCGGTTTTGGATAGCCCTTTTCAATCCGCAGCGGCCAGTCGGTGATCCTTTTCTGATATTCAGCCACCGCCTGATCTATTCCGGGGACCTTCAGCCGGCCGGGGATATGGATTACAGTCTCCATCGAATCAACCTCATCCTAACTATTGATTGCCACATATTTTCTCAGCATGGTCTACCTGAGTTGAGCGATTCTGAGAGATCCTCACCCAACGGGTGGGGAGGAGACACCATGTCTCTCTGACGGTATTCTGTATGTCCCAGAGCCCTGGAGGGGCTCGGTTTGGGGCATACAGACCTCATAGCAGCCCGGAGGGCTGCGAGAATGAGTCAGAGAGATAGGGTGTCTCCGATCAAGAATCGCTCAATTCAGGTTTTATATAGATTAACATCGAAAAACATTTGCGTCTCGGGAAAAATTAAACCTTTCAGGTAAATATAATTATTCGCCAGTTTTGTAGTATTTAAAGCGCGAAGATGATAAATGTCTTATTTTCGGATGAGAAAACAAGATGTGATACATCCTCAATCTCAGAACCGCTCAACTTAGGTATAACCCAGATTTTGATTTCACACGATCAATGGGTGGAAACGGAAATACGAACTGAAATCGGTATTTTTTATGTTATCATTAAAAACTAATGGGTTCATGGCCTGAAAGCCAAAATAACGATTTTAAACTGTGAGTGATAGTATGTTTGAAAAACAGCGGATTATGAAACTTATTTTACTTATTATTCCCCTTCTCGTTTTCGGCTGCGGACCGGATTATGAGCCGGGAGAAGTTCCCTATGTTACCAGTGTGAAAATCAACGGGATCAGTTTTAGCGAGGGGCCGATAAGCGTCCCCGTCAAACCCGGCGAAGAACTGACTATTTTTCCGGAAATTAAAACCCCGCCCTCCAAAAGATACGAGCTGACTGACAGTAAACTGAGCTGGCGGATCAACGGCAGACCATTTAGCACAGAAAACGACACTCTCATTTTAACCGTCGAAGACACAACAGGGCTGATAACCCTGCGGGTTTCCTCCCGCTGGCAGATAACCGAATCGGGCGGGCGGAAAGCATACCTCACCGACACAAACAGCCTGAATATCCGACCTGCCGTTGCTGTGAAGCGAGATCCCGGCCAGAGCTCATTGAACGGCTATGAAATTGGAACTTTCCCGGATGTGAGCGGTGATTACAGCCGCTGGAAAGACAAACTTGTTGTTATAAATTCCGGTTTCAAGTTTGAAAAAGAAAGCGGAGAAACAGAAAAAATAGATTACGGGAGCCTCGTAGATCCGGTTGAGAAAAATGGAAAAATAGTCAGTGACGAAGATAAAATACTGGTTAAATACAGGGGCCAGACCGGATGGATTGCAAAAAAGGCTGTTCGCCTCCCCCACTCGATTAAACTTTTTCCCTCATTGTATGAGGAACCAACCTGGTATTATCCGGTTACAAACGCCAACAAAAACGGTTACGTTCTACCGGGTATAACCTGGGAGAAATTTGATCACGACGAATACTACCGCCAGCAGCTCAATTTCGATTTCCCACATTATATCCCGCTGGACCGGAAGATAATCCGGGAACTTCATCTGTTTTGCCAGGAACTGGACCGCCGGGGATATCCTGCGCGGATAAAAATTATCTGCGGGACCAGAAATCCCTCTTATAACCAGGGCGAGCGGGAAAAAGATGCCACCCTCAAGGCTCTCTACAGCCGGCATCAATACGGAGATGCCCTGGACCTGATAGTTGACAGCAGCCACAGCAGAAGGATGGACGATATAAACGGTGATGGACTGATAAATATAAAGGATGCCGACCGGCTGGCTGAGATCGCCGAGGAGCTGCGCGAAGATCTCGGCCTTGAAGGCGGAATCGGCACTTACAATCAGCATGACGTCCAGGGAAGAATCCAGTCCTCCTATCTGCACCTCGATCTGCGGGGACTGCGGGCGAGATGGCGAATAACCAATTAAATGGAAGTGAAAAAAGTTTCACTGCCGGAGTCCGGGTGGCTCAAACCACTTCAGAAACTGGTTCGCGGGGACAGATTCGAACGGCAAAAAAGAAAACTTCAGGGACTTGATAT
>CAYTSZ010000073.1:0-9405 GCA_964440635.1 uncultured bacterium | reverse complement strand
CTGTGAGAGTCTCTTTATAATTTTTTATAATATTCTGATCATGATTAATAATTTCCCGAAAATAACGACTGTTCACAACAAGCTCTTCCATTGACCTGGCCCCGAAAAAAACCTCGCTGCGCATCAATTCCCCCTGCTTGTAGATTCCCCTTAATCTCTTGTGGAGGAGTTTTTCTCGTTCTTCAAGCAAATTCTCGAGTTTATCTATTTCCTGGCTGACTTTCCTGAGCCGCTCGTGGGCTTTTTTTTCCTGCAGATTTTTACGGCTAAGACGGCGGCGGGTGGTTTCGATTTCGTTACGATAATTTTCCAGAAGTGAAAGGAGGGATTTTTCCTGGGAACGCGCTTTCTGAAGTTTTTCCTGAGTTTCTTCCCGCTCGGAACGAGTTTCCTGGAGCTTACTTCGGTAACTGTCAAATTCGTTATGCAGTTTTTCCAGTTCCTGCTGCAATTTACTGCGGTCATTAGCCGCCGGAGCTTCAACTGCTGAAAAAAGAGCAATATTACATATGACGCACAGAACGATAAATCGCCGTAACACTGCCGATCACCCCGAGTAAAGTCCCCAGTAAAACAAGGGCAACAAAGCGGCCGGTGGTCAGATAATATATCCTGGTAGCCAAAAACGGCAGGGCAGCCAGACGGGAAGCAGCAATCCAGTAAAGCAGCCATAACAACCCCAGGGCAAGCAAACTGCCAAACAGGCCGTGGATAATCCCGCCAACAACAAAGGGGAAACCAATAAACAGGCGGGTTGCACCAACCAGTTTCAATATTTCAATCTCCGTTGCACGGGAGACCACCGAAAGCTGAATTGTATTAAATATTATAAAAACAGCAACCACACAGATAATTATTCCTATCACGGCCAGGACAAACTGTATGACCTGACCGAGAGCCTGGATTCTTTCAATTATATCTCGCCCGTAATCTACTGAATCCACGCCCTCCCACTCTTCTATTTCTTCGGCAAGATTGGTTATATTTTCTATGGCTTCGGGTTCAAGACGAAGATTGAGCGAAGCAGGCAGTGGATTGCGGGTTAACCCTTCAAGCAAACCGGCCTCGCCTCCTAACCGCTGTTTGAATTCTTCCAGGGCCTCATCTGCCGATTTAAAATTAGCCTCCCGAATCTCCGGTCTTGATAACAATTTTGACTGCATCTCCTGGCGCTGGTTTCCCTGCACATTATCCTCCAGAAAAACTATCACCGGCGCTTCAGCTTTCATGCGTCGAATAATCATGGTTGTATTCTGGTGAACAAGTAAAACTCCACCCATAATTAAAAGAGCCATGGCCGTGGTCCCGAAAGCCACAATATTCATCAGGCGGTTATCGGTCAGATTTTTCCAGGAAAAACGGAGCAAATATTTGCTAACAGACATCAGTTTCCTCCGTTGGACGACCCGGCATAAGGTCGCAGATGTTCCGGATTGCGGGTCGGTCCCTCGACAAGCCGACCGTCTTTGAGAACAAGACAAGGGTTATCGGAATTTTCAACTATTCGATAATCATGGGTGGCCACCAGCAGGGTGGTACCCCGGCGATTAATATCGGCAAGAAGCCGGGTCAATCTACCGGCCAGGTCCGGATCCAGGTTACCGGTCGGCTCGTCGGCCAGCAGAATCTCAGGTTCTTTAACCAGGGCCCGGGCCAGACTGACCCGCTGGGCCTCACCACCGGAAAGCTGGCGGGGATTTTTGTCCCGTTTGTCGGTCAATTCGACCTGCTCAAGCGCTCTCATTACCCGGCGGTTAATCTCATATTTATCCTCACCGCGAACCAGAAGAGATATGGCCACGTTGTCAAAAACAGAGCGATCCGTTAATAGTTTAAAATCCTGAAAAACTACACCTATCCGGCGGCGAAGTTCGGGTATCTCTTTTTCTGACATTTTAGCCACATTACGCCTGTTGACAAGAATCTGGCCACGGGAGGGTCTTATATCACGATAAATAAGACGCATTAACGTGGTTTTTCCGGCGCCGGAAGGACCAAGGATGAAATGAAAATCTCCTTTATTCATGGAAAAAGTGACTTCATCCAGTGCGGTAACCCGGCTGCCTTCATCGTATATTTTAGAAACGTGATGAAAATCAATTAAAGACTCGGACATGATTCACTACTCCCTGTTTGACTCCATTATTCTTCTTTTAATATCGACATAACCCGGCTATACCTGAGTCTAAAAATGTAGACGGGCATCGTTAAAACTGCCAGTATGTCCCAAAAAAATGACATCTATAGTTTCTTACTGTGTATTTAACTTAAAATTATGGACTTCCTCGTCATCCAGCATTCAATCGGGAACCGCCAGTGGAAACTCTGTGACTTTTCAGCAACTCCCCGATTGGGTGCTGGACGACAATGACATTCTGTTTTTGACCGTCATTCCGGGGCCTGACCCCGGAATCCATTTTGATTTTTCATTACAACTGTCAATCAACATCAACTTCAACATGGATTACCGGGTCAAGCCCGGTAATGACGAGCAGGTGGAGTGGACTTCCGCGTCATCCAGCATTCAATCGGGAACCTCCAGTGGAAACTCTGTGACTTTTCAGCAACTCCCCGATTGAGTGCTGGACGGTAATGACGGCGGGATGGGGTCTTAATTTTGACCGTCATTCCGACCCCCGAACAGAATGAATTGGCGTTGAATTAAGGTTTTGTTTTCAACTGTGAACTCCGAACGATGAACTTGTTTCCCTGTCAATCCAGCTTACAGCAGTTCTCTTTCGATCAGAGTTTCTGCTATCTGGATAGTATTCAAAGCCGCGCCTTTGCGCAGGTTGTCGGCCACTATCCAGCAGTTAAGTCCGTGCTCAAGACTGGGGTCGCGACGGATCCGTCCCACATAAGTATCGTCTTTACCGTCAGCGTCAAGCATTGTCGGAAACTGACCGGATTCCGGGGCGTCCATAAGCTCGACACCGTCCGAAGCGGCCAGCAGTTCCTTAACTTCTTCGGGTTCACAACTGGAATGAGTTTCTATATTAACAGATTCTCCGTGACAGTTTAAAACCGGTATCCGAACCGCCGTCGGTGAAACTTTTATTAGCTGATCGCCGAGAATTTTGCGGGTTTCCCAGACCATCTTCATTTCTTCTTTTGTATAGTTATTCTCCTCGGGCAGGAAAACATCAATCTGAGGAATAGCGTTAAAAGCCAGTTCCCTTGAAAACTCCCCGGGTGCAGGAACATCTTCTCCATTTGCCACACACTTTGTGTGTTCAAAAAGTTCCTGCTGGCCGCTTCCGCCGGCTCCGCTGGCTGCCTGGTAAGTGGAAACTACCACCCGTTTTATACCGTACTGGCGATGAATGGGAGCCAGAACCATGACCAGTTGAATCGTGCTGCAGTTAGGATTGGCCACGAGTCCCCGGTGTTCTTCCAGAGCATCAGGATTGACTTCGGGAACCACCAGTGGAATCTCCTGCTGGTAGCGAAAAGCGCTGCTGTTATCAACAATAACCGCGCCGTCATCTATAATCCGCCCGGCATGTTCTTTTACAGTCGAGGAACCGGCTGAAAACAGGGCTATATCTATATCTTCAAAAGAACGTTCCGCCAGCACTTCAACCTCGACCTCTTTTCCCTTGAAGGGAAGAGTTTTCCCTTTTGACCGCTCACTGGCCAGCAAAACAAGTTTTTCAAGTGGGAAATCACGTTCTTCCAGAATTTTTATCATTTCCCGGCCCACAGCTCCGGTAGCACCGGCAACGGCAATTTTATACATTATTAATTCCCTCCGTCAGCTTCTAATTTTTCAAGTTCGTTTAAAACTTCCTGCCCCATCTCGGAGGTAGAAAGGTATTCCCCTTCAGGATGATACATATCGGCAGTACGACAGCCCCTGTTAACTGTATTTTCAACTGCCTCTTCAATCACATTCGCCCATTTTGGTTCTTCAAAACTATAGCGAAACATCATAGCCAGCGATAGAATTGTAGCCAGCGGATTAGCCTTCTCTTCACCGGCTATATCCGGAGCACTACCGTGAACCGGTTCATACATCCCCAGAGTTCCTTCTCCCAGACTGGCCGAAGGAAGCAGACCGATCGAACCTGTAATCTGGGAGGCGGCATCGGAAAGAATATCACCAAACATATTAGTAGTTACCATTACATCAAACTGCGAAGGGTCCCGGATTAACTGCATCGCCGCATTATCAACATAAAGATGATTGAGCTCGATATCATCGGGCACGGTATCCAGAACTGTTTCGCGCCAGACCTTGGAACATTCCAGGACATTGGCTTTATCAACGGATGTCAATCGTCCAGAGCGGGCGCGAGCGGCATTTACGGCAACTTCAGTGATTCTCTCGACTTCCAGGGCAGTATAGGACAGGGTATTAAAACCACGTCTTTTGGCTCCCTGACCTTCAATTCCCCTCGGCAGGGCAAAATAGAGCCCGCCGGTCAACTCACGCACAATCAGCAGATCAGCATCACGTGCGATTTCATTTTTTAAAGGTGAACTGTCGACAAGGGCAGGATAAACCCGAGCCGGGCGCAGATTGGCAAATAATTCGCACTGTTTTCGAAGAGATAAAAGCGCATGTTCGGGTCGTTTATGGACGGGAAGCTCATCCCATTTTGGTCCGCCGACTGCCCCCAGTAAAATAGCATCTGCCGCCTGACAGTCTGCCAGTGTCTCTTCTTGCAGGGGGGTGTCAAATTTATCTATGGAGGCTCCGCCAATATCGTATTGCTCAATTTCTACTTCAAGATCAGAATCTTTTTCAACAATTGCTTTGAGAAGTTTCAAGGCTTCTCCTGTAACCTCAGGGCCAATCCCGTCGCCGGGTAAAACAGCAAGTTTAAAACTCATAATTACTCTCCTTTTTATATTTCAGTAAACTTAGATCGTATCTTTGATTTCTGTTTCTTCATCATTCTTTTTCCGATAAATGGCACGATTAAGCGCAGCCAGATAAGCTTTGGCACTGGCTTCCAGAACATCTGTGCTGGCGCCGCGACCATGAACGGCAATTCCTTCCACTGTCAGCTTTACGGTTACTTCTCCCAGGGCATCCTGCCCACGGCTAACCGAGCGGATAGAATAATCCTTGAGCCGGGGTTCAAAACCTATTATCTGATTGATCGCTGAATACACCGCATCAACAGGGCCATCCCCCGAAGAGGCCGCACGGTCTACCTTATCCTCGTGCTCCACCTCAACGGTAGCCGTTGGCAACACAGTATTACCACTGAGGACGTGGACATATTTCAAACGATAGATTTCGGGGATGCGGGCCACTTCATTCTCAACTATGACTTCCAGATCCTCATCAAAAATCTCTTTTTTCTTATCGCCCAGGGTCTTAAAACGAACGAATGCTTTTTCCAGGGCCTCTTCATCAAGCTCATACCCCAGCTCCTTCAAGCGGCTGCGAAAGGCATGGCGACCGGAGTGTTTCCCCAGGACGATCTCGCTTTTTTCAAGACCGATATCCTCGGCCCGCATTATCTCGTATGTACGGGGTTCTTTCAAAACGCCATCCTGATGAATTCCGGCTTCGTGGGCAAATGCATTTGCTCCCACAATCGCTTTGTTACGCTGAACGTTCAAACCGGTCAAAGAACTGACCAACCGGCTGCTGCGGGCTATCTGTTTTGTATCCAGGTTAAACCCGACTCCGTAGTAATCCTGACGGGTTTTCAACCCCATCACAATTTCTTCCAGAGCCGCATTTCCCGCTCTTTCACCAATACCGTTGACGGCTACCTCCACCTGCCCGGCTCCGGTCTTCACTGCCGCGAGCGAATTAGCTACGGCCAAACCCAGGTCATTGTGGCAGTGAACACTGATAGTGGCCTCACCTATATTGGGCACATCTGATTTCAAACCGGCAATTATATCTGCAAACTGCTCGGGCACTGCATAACCAACCGTGTCGGGAATATTCACAGTTGTAGCTCCGGCAGCAATAACAGCCCCAACTATTTCGCGCAAAAAATCCGGTTGAGTCCGGGCTGCATCTTCCGGACTGAACTGAACATCGTCAACAAATGTCTTCGCATATTCAACCGCTTCCACGGCAGTCTCCAGGACTTCCTGCTTGGTCTTTTCAAGTTTCTGTTCCACATGTATATCACTTGTGGCAATAAAAACATGAATCCGCCCCTTATCGGCCGGTTTTACGGCCTCGGCGCAGGCTTCAATATCTTTCCTGCGGGAGCGGGCCAGACCTGCAATGGTTGGACCCTTAACTTCACGGGCGATCTGCTGGACAGCTTCAAAATCTCCCCTTGATGAGATGGGAAACCCGGCCTCAATTATGTCAACCTTCATCCGGGCGAGCTGCCTGGCTATCTCCAGTTTTTCAGCCGCATTCAAACTGGCTCCTGGAGACTGCTCCCCATCGCGCAAAGTTGTATCAAAAATCTTTATTTTCCTCGCTTCATTTTCTTTACTCATCACAATTACCTCCAGTAATTACAGAATTGCTAATTTTATCACAATACCGTGTTATAACAAAGAATTACACTATTAAACGGCTTTATTTTAAATCAATATTTAAGAAAGTGGTAAGTGAAAAAGGGGATAGTTTGCCTGGTTAGACCAGGCCTAGAAGTAAAAGGTGGGTGCGTTTATCAATAAAAATAACATTTTCAGACATTTCCATCACCAAGACAAGTTTAGCAGTACAAAAACTAAAAATCAAGTTTTCCCTGATTTTCCACCAAAATAACACGTCATAGCCAGCTTCATAATATTTCCGCCAGTTTCATCAACACAGTAAAATAATAATTTTATCCTGTTAATTTTAGCTGATAATGATTATAATAGTTGCCCTTCATAGTTTATTCAACCTTTGCTGATTCTGGAGAGATGATAATGATGGTTTTGTCGCGTACCGTTCTAACAGAAAAATTTGATCTTGATGAAGATATCGAAAAAATGCTCAAAAAATCTCCTTCCCTGACTGTGGCGCAAAATGCAGCCGATCTGTATAATCTCGCCCTGCCGGAGGGGGATAATTGCGAAGTCAGTTATGCTGTTGATGGCGAAAAAATCAAAGAGGCGGATGTCTGTCGGGTAAAAAACGGTATTTCCGTAAACTATCCCGAACCATATATGCGCCGGCGGGATCCCAATTGCATGTTAATAGGTGATGAGTTGCCCAGCGACAAAAAACGCTATGAAGACGCGATGGGGACAGATTTCAATCCGGTGAGAAAAGAAACCTTCGACTGGCTGGCAGAACGGGATCTGGCTATTTTCCCTTTCTTTGCCGGAAAAGAAGCCTGTGGAATACCGGCACTGGCCGTGGTACCCGCCAACGCCGGTTTTTTTGCCTTCGGGCTTGGCCTGCTGCAGGGTGTTGTTGATATTGAAGAATACGAGGGTCAGTTCAATCCCAGGCTCTATATGTATGTGGCCCCGCCATTCAGGCACACTCATTTTGATGGCCGACAGATAGTTGTCCACAACCGCAGCCGTCAAAGGCATGAGGTCTTCAGCTACAACCTCTACCCGGGTCCGAGCGCAAAAAAAGGTGTTTACAGCGCTTTATTACATTTTGGCGAGATGGAAGAATGGGTTACCGCCCATGCATCCGTGGTCCGGGTTCGCACTCCCTACAATAATACTTTCACGATTATGCACGAAGGAGCCAGTGGTGGTGGAAAAAGTGAAATGAACGAACACCTGCACCGGGCTATAGACGGGACTTTACTCCTTGGAACAAACATGGAGGCAGATGAGGATGAAAAACTTATTCTCCCCCGCTGCTGCGAACTGGAACCGGTTGCCGATGATATGGTTTTATGTCATAAAGACCTGCAGGATGAAGACGGTAAGCTAACAGTTCTTGATGCTGAAGACGGCTGGTTCATCCGAGTAGATCATATACAAAATTATGGAACCGATCCGGATATAGAAGCCCGCTCACTGCGGCCAGAAGTTCCACTTCTTTTCCTTAACATAGATGCTCAACCGGGCAGCACTGCTCTACTCTGGGAACACATTGAGGATGCGCCGGGCAAACCCTGTCCCAATCCCCGCTTTGTTCTTCCGCGAAAGACTGTTCCCGATATTGTAAATAAACCTTTATCCGTGGATATCCGGAGTTTTGGCGTCCGAACACCACCCTGCAGCCGGGAGAATCCTAATTATGGAATACTGGGAGTATTTCACATCCTGCCACCGGCTCTCGCATGGCTGTGGCGCCTGGTTTCACCGCGGGGCTTTGAAAATCCCAGCATCGTGGACACCGAGGGGCTCAGTTCCGAAGGCGTGGGTTCTTACTGGCCTTTCGCAACCGGTTCCAAAGTTGCCCAGGCCAATCTGCTTCTCAAACAGTTCCTTAATAACACAGAAATACTTAACGTTCTGTGCCCGATAAAACATATCGGGAGCTGGAAAACAGGCTTCATGCCAGAATGGATAATGCGCGAATACCTGCCCCGGCGCGGGGGTCGTTTCCAGCGCAACGAACTCAGTGACTCACGCTGCAGTTTGCTTGGTTACTGCCTTAACAAACTTGTTGTTGAAGGCCAGCCAATCAGAAGTGATCTGTTAAAGGTGCAACGCCAGCCGGAGGTGGGCAAAGAAGCCTACGACGAAGGAGCTAAAATTCTTGTCTCGTTCTTTAAACGTGAACTTGAAAAATTCCTTACCGATGAGCTACACCCGACCGGCAGGAAAATAATCGAAAATTTCATGAACGGCTGTGGAGTGGAAGATTATGCCAAACTGATTGAGACCAACCGGATATTCACCGAAAATTAACGGCGGTTGGAAAGAGCTGATTGTATTTTATAAAAGCGGGGCGGACAGGAGTGAATTTACTCCTGCCATTTCAGCAGCTCATTCACCAGCGTGTTAGAAGCGAAACCAAAGGTGAAGGTGGTGGCAAATATATTAACGGCCGCCAGAAAATCAATTTTTTCGGGTAAAATTACCTCGTAATGAGGAAAAATTAAGAAAACAGCAATGGCGGCAAGTAATGCTGCTCCGAGTCCCTGGATCAAAAACTTTTTCTGAAACTTTTCAACTTTGCCCTGCTTCATTTTTCTAAGAAAAGGAAGCAGGGTCCGGGCCAGAACGCCAAAAAATAAACCCCCGATTATCAAAAGTGTCTCGGTCATTTTATAGCCCCTTTAAAAACAGGTTCAGCGATTCACATGCATAAAAAGATGCAGATGATCACCGGAATTTAATTTCGCTGAGAGACGTTTCTCTTCTCCATTTATTTCTGGCCGGACAAACTGCTGTTTTTCCTGAGGAATGTCAAGTTGATCAAGTAATTCATCTACCGTAATATTTTCCTCGACTTCCAGCTCGGCATCATCCTTTACATCAATTTCCAGAGGATGAACATGACTCACAGTTATCTTCATTTGATAATAAACCTCCTGAAAATTTTATTTGTACACTTTGTTGCCATCTGCC
>CAYTSZ010000072.1:0-9449 GCA_964440635.1 uncultured bacterium | reverse complement strand
ATTTTAAATAGATGACATGGCTTGCATCATCCGGGGCCCGAACATCTGAATTGCCGAATATAACCTTTCCCTTTACCCCCGGGCCAAGATTAAGTTCCAACCCTTCGCTCAATTTTTTCAGTTCAACTTTATCCCGGGCCTCGGCTTTTAAGCGACGATAAGAAAAATGAGTTGCCGGATAATCAGTCAAATAAAGTTCCTTGATGTCTACCAGCGGATGAGCGATAAGATCGGGCTGAACCCCCATATAATGGCTGAGGGGCACAGTATTTATCAATTTATCAAGCCGGTGGATACCGACTATCTTAAAAAAAGGCAAGTAAAGTTCATAGGCCCAATCATAAGCTTTTACATCATCGTGCTGGGGATTTTGACCTTCCCCGCCGTCTATCAGACTGGTGGTATTATCGGGAGCCTGGATTAAAATCCCATCACCAAAGCCAACATCAAAAAAGACAACCGCCATCTCTCCGGGCCGGCGACCGGGGATTGTCCCATCGCCCGGAATATCTAATTCGTCTCCACTGACGGTGGCACCGTTCCCGACAAAAAACATATTTACATAGACCGGAATCACCTTAAACCAGAAAAAAACTCCCAGGCCAAGTAGCAATAAGATAACAATCCAACCCAGAGCGGTGTCTTTATCACCGGTGGATTCTGGTTTTTCTTCCATATAATCACGAAAATGGTCGCTGCTCAATTAAATCATTCCTATCAAAATATTAACGTGCTTCCGCCTGATCGCGAATTTTATCAACTGTAACAGGTCCTACTCCAGAAACTTCTGTTAAATTATCGAGACTGGAAAAAGCTCCGTTTTTTTCCCTGTATTCAATAATACTTTGTGCCGTGGCGGGGCCAACACCGGACAGTTTGGTAAGTTCCCGGAGATCCGCGCGGTTTATATTTATTTTACCACCAGAAATAGCAGAGCCAGCCGAGCTGCGGGAGGTAATCCCACTAACCCTGGATGCTTTGATACTATCCTTCATTTTTTCAAATGTTTTGGGACCTATACCTTTTACATTTTTCATATCCTCAATTTTTGCAAACCCTCCGTAGCGCTCCCTGTAATTAATTATATCTCTGGCTGTTGCCGGACCGACACCGGTAATTTCTTCTAACTCTCTTCTTGAAGCGGTATTAATATCTATTTTATCGCTCTCTCGCTTTTCGGGCTGCATCTGGATATATTTACGACCAACTGTTATATGGGGTCGCATATTTTCAACTGTGCGAGCACCGATTCTTTTTATCTTTGTCAGATCCTCAACCCGATAGAAAACACCCCCCTCTTTACGAAAATTGACTATCCTCTGAGCGGTGGCTTCACCAACACCGGGAATTTCCTGCAACCCTTCCAGACTGGCCTCATTAATATTAATTTTTCTGGAAAAAAGAATCTCCTGTCGCTGTTCCTCTGAGGTGGGCTGTAAATTTAATGTTGTTCCGGGTATACGGCTGCGCACGGAGGAGTCAAGCTCTTTTATCTGCCCGGAGTCCTGAGTTTGCTCCTGCTTGGGAGGTTCCATAAAAAAACCGGGGACAGCCAGTAAAACCAAAACAAAAAGTAAACCTACAAGATATAACTGTTGTTTGCTCATCAGATTACCCCGGATAAGAAATTATAACCGGAAACAACTCACATTCCGGACAAACAGACCCTATTGGTAAATTCACCAGCCGGTTTCCTGAACATCCCCTTTCCCAGCTTCAGCGGTCTTTTCTCCTCTTTTTTCCGACAGCGAGGTAACATCAAGACTGCGTCCGTCAGTTTTAATTATTACGGCTTTATCACGGTCGGTGCGGTACAATCTGTTCGTAGGGGTTTTGCCGGCATATTTCTGAAAATTTTCCTCTGCTCGTTTTTTCATCGCTTTACCTCTAAACCCCCTCACAGTTTCAACACGACCGGTAGACATTATTACATAACGCGGGTCAACGTTATTCAAAAAAACCGGATTATAACTATCCTTTTCGACACCACAGGAAGGAACAAGCATCAGATCATTTTCTATATATCGGCGGGGTAGTCTTACAAGTTCTCTCTGCGCTTCAGAGCGAATATCACCCGGAAAAAGCATTGATACATCTCCATATTCCAGTCGAAGGACAAGGGAGCGATTTGCGACACTGTACATATCATAGGAAGTTCTTTCTGGTGGATGCAGAGCAATCAGTCGCATTTTTTTGCCCTCGATTGTTTCACTGAAAACAACCTCCTCGCGGCGGGCGTGGTCATAGGGAACATTCCTGTAACTTATTTTTTCCCACCAGCGTTTCCAGTTGCCATAATAATCGTTTACAAACCATTCCGCCGATGAATTTCTGGCCAGGTATTCATCATGCAGGGCGCTTAGATAACGTCTTTTGGTAAGCTCGCCGTCGGAAGTTAAAAACTCATTTTTATTCAACGGAGTAACTATTTTGCGAACAACAAACTGCTCGGTGATATACGGCAGTCCACCGATACGATGGGGTTCTGGCGACTGGGCGACCATCAAATCAAGGGTTTTTATACCCTGTTCGAGGAAAAACGGGGCCACTGTTTTGCGCCCCTGGTCCCAGCGATCCGCCAGCCCCTCCTTATTGTGCCAGTCCCATTTGAGCGCACCTCCGTTCAGGAGAATATTGCTACCGTTGGGAGTTTGAATTGCAACCGCCTCACCGTAACCAACACTCATAACCGTAACTTTAAGCTGATTCGGGGAAGGGTCGTAAAAGAAAAAAGCGGCATATATAATAAGACCCACACATGACAGAAAAACAATAACCGCCTGCCTGGGCGGAAGTATTGGCCGCTGAAAAACATTTTCCACAAGCCAGAAATAACCTTTTTTCAATATTTCATAAATACTTTCCCACCAGATAAATACGGCAAGCACAGCATAAAAAGCAAGCAAATGCCAGATGGTAAATTTACGAACAGCGGGGTAAGGAAATATCTGGACAGCGGCATGGGAAATCCACAAGAACAGATGAACGGCAATATAATTACCGGCGTTCAGGACCAGGGCCAACCAGGGTCCAACTGCCGGTATGAGACCGACCAGGCCGGCAAACAGACCGAGAGGAACAACCACACCGACAAGCGGAATAGCAAAAAAGTTAGCAAAAGCTCCCGCGAAAGGGTATTCAAGAAAATAATAGGCGCTCAGGGGAACCATCATCCCGAACTGAATCGCAATCTGAGCCGAGATAAAATTACGCAGGCCCGGCGGCAGATCAAGAAATCCAACTCCCCCGGCAATCAACTGCTGGCGGTCTACACGCCGTGCATAGCGGAAAGCAGCAAACCAGAACAGGGCGTAGGGCATATAGACGTACCAGGTAAACATTGTGTTCCAGTAAAATATTAAAAGAACAACAGTAACGGCCAGACAGAGCCAGAAAAATATAAAACTCAGTCCACTTATTTTTTGTAAAATTCTATCAGCAGGACCTGTAATCAGGGCCAGACACAAAACGGCTGTGAACGAAAGAGTAAAAGAGGCTTCAAAAACCAGTGTTGGCTGATAAAGCAGAATAAGAAGTGCAGCGATGGTGATACCAAACAATACAGAATTCTTTAGACTCTGTTCCAGAAACGCGAAAGCCATGATCATCAGACTGGTCATAATAAAGGCCCGCATGGTAGCCGGACGGGCACCGGTGATAATGGTAAACACAAACAATGAGATGACAACCATGGGAGCGTATAGTTTTGCCGGGATCCTCAAGCCGGCAAATAAAGCCCAGAAGGCAACTGCAATAACACCAACATGCAGCCCGGAAACAGCAAGTACGTGCATGGTTCCCGCTCCCCTGAACTGCTGCGAAATTAAATCATCGGAACCTTCAAAAGGAGTGATCGTATACTTCAGACCATGTCTGAGACCCAGTGTGGCTCCACCGAGAAAAGCTGAGTGTGGATATGGCATGGTCATCTTTATAATTTTTAACATCTCGGTCTGCAGGTCCAGTGACCAGGCCACAAAACGGTTTCCGATTCCCTCTTCTATCCGCTCAAGGTCTGTCGCATACCACATTGTGGCATAAATTCCCTGGTTGTTAAGAAAATTTTTATAGGAAAACCCACCGGGATTCGAAACACTCATCGGTTCAAGCAAAGAACCTGTTATCCGCAGCCGGTCACCGTAGATGGAGTTACTGGCCAGCTCCTCATAGGTGATCCCGGCCCAGTCCTGGGTGTGGAAGGGCTTAACCTGATACAGTATATCCCCACTGACCCCTTCAATCGGTTCATCCATATCTTCACTGAGCCACAGCTTATCGGGACGAATACGAAGCCTGGTTTTGTCTTCAAAAACCTGCGGAGCCTCCACCACTACCCCTTCAATTACCCGCAGATCATCAAAGTCTTTGGAAAGATACCCTTCGGCCGTTATATGATTTTCAAAAAGTTCGCCGCGAGAAATAGAATATCTCCCCCAGCCCATAAAGAAAGCGAGCAGTATCAAAAAACTGTAAAGAAAAAGACGTGATATTCTCTGGTTTTTTTGTTGAAAAACAAGACCTGCCACCCCTCCAACCGCAATTACCGCAATAGTTACCCAGAGAGATGTCAAATAGGCCGGCCCGAGTGGGAAAAAAACTCCCAGAACAACACCGGCAATAAATGCAAATGTAAAAATCATCACGGCGGGTATAAAAAGTTCTCTCATCGGGGTGGATGCACCTCTACGTTTTGATAATAATTACTGTTGGTTGCAATAATCTCATCGAATCGGTAATCAGGATTCACAATAAGAACCACAAAACCGATTAAAAAAGCGCCCACAACCATTCCGACCAGCCACCAGATCTGTCTATCGGTCATCGTTCAAATCCACCTCGGCAAAGAAAAATGAAAGTTCGCGCTTCGCGCTTTCTGAAGAATCAGAACCGTGAATAGCATTGTCCGGCATTGTCCCGCCGCCAAACTCAGCTCTGATGGTCCCCGGGGCCGCTTCGGCGGGATTAGTGGCCCCCATCAACAGCCGGGCCCTTTTAACAACGTCTTCCGCTTCAAGCGCCACCGCAACAACCGGACCGGAAGTCATAAAATCAATCAATCCTTCGTAGAACTGTTTACCCTCATGCTCGGCATAAAACTTTTTTGCTAACGGGCGGGTCAGCAGGAGCATCTTGAGTCCTATTATTTTCAGGCCATCTCGCTCAACTGCAGCCAGCACTTCACCTGCCTGATTTTTTTTAACTGTATCTGGTTTTAGGATAATAAGCGTCTTGTCCATAATAATGCGCGACTCCTTTTGGATAGTGTACCATTAAAAATCAAAGATACAAACATGGGATTTATTCTCCCGCAAACAATAAAAAAATAGAAACACAAACACTATATGTCAATATTATTTTTTTAATTCCTGGAAAGCAAATGCATTTCTAACTGTATTTCCGGACAGTTGAGAAATAAGACGCATCTGCAGTTTATCCTTATTTCCCATCCGGGCCCCGGTTTTTTTCTCGGTTGCCCTGATGACACCGATCGTCTGCCCTTCGGCACGGACGGCAGCAGCAACCCCGGCACCAGGTCGGGGTTTGTCGAGAATGTTTACCTGACCAAGTTCGGCAATAGTGCCAACCTCGCCGCTGCCAATTTTTATTTCTATGTTTTGCAAACGCCGTCTGTCCATCCATTCCCCGTCTTTCATCCCCATCTGTCCACATAGAATATCAGGATCATGGGGTGATATAAGAAATACAACTACCTGCTTAACACTCAATATTTTTGCAATTGAACTGACCAGATAGCGCAGAACATCCGCCGGGTCCATGCTATCATTTATTTTTTTCCCGAAATCAATTATTTGAAAAAACTCGTCAGTGGTTAACGGCTGGGCATCAATTTTTTTCTGCAGCGTTTTGATTTTTTCTTCATATCGGTATTGAACTTTATTTTTAGTCTGGGTGATGGAGTTATTAATCTGCTGGCGCCAGCGCTGACTGACCATCACAGCCAGCAAAATGGCTAAAAGTATAATACCAATAACGCCCACAAGGATACGGGTCCTGAACCGTCCCCAGCCACTGCGAAAACTATCGGGGACCAGACCTAATTTTATAGCGCCAGCCTGCTCATTACGAAAAGATACGGGTAAAACAAGTTCACGGACAGTATAGGAATTACCATCTCCATCTTCAAAGGTTACTTCTTCGGATTCAAAATAGATAAGACTTTCTTCTCTATTTTGCAAACGTTCTTCTCGGATTACTGCATGAATTTTATCCGGGAGCAGACGGGATACTCCGCGTGAAAACATGATTCCTCGATCATTCAGCATTCCCAGATAGGCTATACCCAGATTTTCACCCTCGGAGATTAACTGATTTGTACTGGAAATAAGGGTGGCGTAATCGGATTGAAGAAATGGTTCCACGAAAGAGATTGCAATAGCTTGCTGTAATTTTTCTATATTAGTTTCAGCAGTATCAACCTGGAGGTCACCAGCAAACCAGAGAACCAAAAAACCAAACCCCAGGAAGGCGAGCAGTGCAAAAACTATAAAAAAGTTTCGGGCACTGGTGGCGGCTCTGGCATCCATTATTCCTGCGGTAACCCCGGAAGTGTTTCACGCTGCCAATCCGATTGCTTAGAATCAGGGGCCGTATCAGATTTTTCGTCATTTGGTAGTCGAGGGGTCCGTATAGGTTGGGCAGGCGCTTCCCCCATACTATCGCGCATCCCGGTAACATAAAATATCTGGCGCAGGTATTCATCATAATAACTGCTATCCACATTCGAATCTAAAATCATTTTTCTTACCGGCGAAACAGCCTTGAACAATCGCCGCTTTTCACGCTCATTAATAATCTTACGTGCAAGTTGGTGATCAATTTCTTTTAAAGCCACCAGATCATCAATACTGACAGTATTCAAATCTATTCTTAATTCGGTCCGGTAAATAATATTTGCTATTATGTCGTCAGTGATACCGGGAACATTCTCCAGTTCCTTATATGAACGGAAAGGACCATTCTGTTTTCGGTATTCGACAATATTCTCAGCCAATTCCAGCCGGTTCTCTTCTGTACCCCCCGGGGCAAGACCCTGCAGACGGGCCAACCTGGCAGCCGGTGCAATATTAATATTAACAGGAAGCGGAGACAACTGCTGAAGATCATCGCTGACCCGCTGGGTGGTCCGTTTAACTTCTGCCGGATTTTCAGCAACGTGGGGAGTTAAAAACACTACCAGCTCACGTTTGTTAGTGGTTACCCCTGTCGTTTTAAATAGATGTCCGAGAACCGGGATATCCTTGAGAAAAGGAATTCCGTAATCAGTTGATTCCTCAGACTCCTGAATCAAGCCACCAATAACTACGGTCTGCCCGTCCTGAACAAGCACGGAGTTTTCTGTTGTCCGGCGGGTAGTCTGAGTTATCGCCCGACCACCGGGAGCTGAAAAAGCGTCACTGGAAATTCCAAGATCCATGCGCACATAACGATCCTCGGTAATTGTCGGTGTCACTTTCAGTTGAGTATAGGCTTCAACAGCTTCCAGAGATGTCACTAATCCTTCCGAGGTCTGACGCGATATCTCAATCTGCTGTTCATCACCAACACGAATCATTGCTTCTTCACCGTTAATGGCCATTATTTGTGGTTTAGCAAGAACTTCCGTTTTGGATAATCCGACAACCGCTTTAAAAACAGCCTGGAAATCCTCCCGGTTCAAAAAGGCTGTAAATCCTTCCAGAGAGCGGGCTCCCACTTCATCAAACTGAACAGACCCAACATCCAGTCCTTCACCTTGAGCCGGATTTAAAAACCACTGAATACCCAAATCCTGGCTTTCATCGAGATTATACTCAAGAATTACACCCTCGATGAAAACCTGTTTCTGCCAGCGATCAAGCCGGTTAATGAGACTTTCTATCTCACTTACATTTTTTCTTGGCGCTGTAAATATAATGCTATTTGAAGGTTTATCATGAGAAAATGTCACATTCAAATCCATATCTTCTTCTATAGAAGTTAAAGACTTCACTATCTCCTCCGCCCGGGTATGGCGCAAATAAACCACACTGGTCGCCTGACCCGGGGAGTCTATATTTTCTATTAAACTTTTAATTTTATTCTTCTGGGATCGCGGAACAAGCAATGAAAGACGATTATCGTCATCATAAAGAGGACGACCTATATTTCTATCTTCTAACTGAGAAGCAAGTTCAGAGGCATCAAGATAACTGGGCATATAAGTGAGCGCAACCAGGTCTTCATTGAAATGCTCATCAAGTTGACTTAACAGACGCCGTACAAATTGTGCCTCCGCCGATGACACAACGATAACAAGTCTATTCTCTCCGGCAAACAAGACCCTGGGCGCAACTTCTGCCTCGGCTTCAGGAGCGTTAGCATCATACAGATCCTCATAATATGTTTCCAGATCATCACCCAGATCCTCAGGGTCAACAAACTGGGGTGTATAAACAACAATTTCCCTGTTGGGGTTAAGTTCGGCATCCCTGTCCACCCGGTTCATAAAATTCTCAAACATGTTTATTTTTTCTTCACTATCTGCGGAGACAAGAAAAGCCTGGCTGATTGTCATTTTGGCCTGAATATTAATTCCACCCATCCGGTTTATCAGTCTTTCGGCCTCATCCATTGGCAGGTTGTGGATTGAAATCCAGCGCCACGACTGCTGACGCAGATACTCTCCCGCATCTCGCTTGAGCTGATCTATTATTCTCAGCGCCATATCCCTGATATCTTTTGGACCAAAAATAAGGATTCTATCTACATCAGCAAGAGGAATCACACTGGCTGAAGCAAGTAAAGAGTTTATCTCAATTGTTCTCCCCGCCTTCAGCATGCTAGTGAGATCTTCGGCATCCTCTATATCAATATCAAAATCAAGTATCTCTGAAAGCGGAACCGGCTGCAGGCCAAGGACAGCATTTACCTGAGCGGATATTTGTTCAACATCATAACCTTCAAGAGTTATCACATCAAACCTTTCGGGCAAAACGCCTGAAGAGTCCATAGCTTCGACAATATTTTCTATTTTCTCCATTAAACTGGGATCTGCAAAAACAAGCAGGGCGTTGGTCGAGGGATTATGGACCACATTTCCCTGCCCCGTGGGCAGCAGACTCATTATATTTTGCCCCATTTTCTCGGCGTTCCTGTATTCAAGCTTGAAAACACGGACCTCAAAGAGCTGGTCGGGGCGGTCGATCTGCTGCAGGACTTTATAGAGACGGCGCTGGTTATTTACAAGGTCAGTAATCACCAGAGCATTACTGCTTTCATCGGCAACTATACTGGAATTGGCCCCCATAAGGGCATCCCGGAGACGACCGGACAGATCAGATGTCGCCTCAAGGAATCTAAGGTTATAGGTAACAGTTACTAAATTATTACCTTCCTGATCCGAAAGCTCATCGGGCGTAAGAACCGGAACCCCCTCACGATAGGCCTCTGTTTTGGAAACTATCTTCATT